>JAAUTS010000091.1 GCA_012031345.1 Blastochloris sp.
GCTTTTGCGAGGTTGAACCGGAATTGGAAAAATTCAAGATTACGGCGAAATTGATTATGCAACCGACTTGGTATTTCTGAACATGACAACTTTTCGACAGGGTAACTTACTGGAAGCCGAGGTCGAGGCCGTGGTCAACACGGTCAATACCGTAGGGGTGATGGGGCGTGGCATCGCACTTATGTTCAAGGAACGGTTCCCCGACAACTTCAAGGCTTACGCCGCCGCCTGCAAGTCGGGCGAGGTGAAGACCGGAAAGATGTTTGTCACGGAAACAGGCGAGTTGAGCGGACCGCGCTGGATCATCAATTTTCCGACCAAACAACATTGGCGGCAGCCCTCCCGCATCGAGTGGATCGAGAAGGGCCTAAACGATCTGGTGCGCGTGGTTCAGGATAAAGGTATTAAGTCGCTTGCACTTCCTCCTCTTGGGTGTGGCAACGGCGGCCTGGAATGGCAGGAAGTGCGCCCGCTCATTGAGGATGCCTTGGCGCACTTGGAAGGCGTGGAGGTGATCGCTTTCGAACCCACGGAGAAATACCAGAACGTGGCCAAGCGCGAGGGCGTGAAGAAGTTGACCGTCGCCCGGGCGCTCATCGCCGAGGCCATCCGCCGCTACTGGGTGCTGGGCATTGAATGCACTCTCCTTGAAGTCCAAAAAATCGCTTGGTTCCTCGAACGTTCGATCCGGCGGCAGGGGTTGGACGACGTGTTAAAGCTGCAATTCCAGGCTGATCGCTACGGCCCCTATTCCCCGCGACTTAATCACCTGTTGGAGGCCCTGGATGGCAGTTACCTGCACAACGATAAGCGGATCACCGACTGTGGCCCGATGGACACCATCGGGTTTGCCGAAGCCGAGGCCGAGTGGTGGCCCTTTTCCTGCAAACAGCCGAAGCCAAGCCCTATGCGGCCGTATTGGAGGAGACCGACAAACTGATCGATGGCTTCCAATCGCCCTTGGGCATGGAGCTTCTCGCCACGGTGGACTGGTTGCTCACCAGAGAAGACTGCCAGCCAGACGTGGCCTCCCTCCGGCATGGACTCGCCCGTTGGCCAGGTGGGGCTGACGCCGGTCAGCGCAAGATGCGCCTTTTCGACGATCGGCTGTTGGAACTGGCATTGAATCGAATGGTTTAAACCCGTTGATAATGGCGAGCCAAGAGCGGGGCTGAAAAATTCGGACCTCTTCGACCTCGGCCACATGATAATAGGGAATTATATTCATGCCAGAACCAGCAACCTCCAAACTGGATTTAGAGGAAATCAAGGACGCTATTCAGACGTTTCCGAACTTGGGGAGATGGAAGATTTTTACATGCTCCGAACTACGTCCAAATGGCTCTCCCAAGCGCAAATGGGAAGAAACGGAAATTTCTGAGTTATGGGATGTAGGTGGAAACTATGCTTTTCTGCTTCCCTCCGAATTATTCAAGAAGTCGAGAGAAATAGAACTGGATGGCCCATCCACCAAAAACATTCCCAGAAAGATCCTTTTCGAATTCCGTCCCGATCCGATTGAGTTGAATGGAAGACAATGGACCGTTCTCTATGTGGGGAAAACGAGCAATCTATCCCAGCGCTTTCACTGGCATTTTTCTGGTGCCAAGAAAAACTCGGGTGGGCAAGTGCAGCACAATCTTAAGAAATGCGGCGTTTGCCCATCTCGAGAAGCGGCCGTTCGCCTGATGGAACAAGAGGCTTTGATCTGCTATCGGATCTTGGACGAAGACAAACAATTTGCGAATCGCGAGATGATCGAGGTCAAC
This sequence comes from Blastochloris sp., assembly GCA_012031345.1. Classification (GTDB taxonomy): domain Bacteria; phylum Verrucomicrobiota; class Verrucomicrobiia; order Methylacidiphilales; family JAAUTS01; genus JAAUTS01. The sequence continues at coordinate 1,770 of JAAUTS010000091.1, forward strand.
CTCTGGGCAAAATTCAACCCGCCGTTCAACATCAAGTCTGAAAGATGAAACCCTACCCCATTACCTCTCATCGCTTGCATGATGTTATCCGTGCTCCCAAGTGCGTGCAGACGGGGCAGTCGCTGGATTTGGGGCAACGGTTTGCTTCCCCTCGTTTTCGCTCCGTGGTCATCCAAGCCGAGGACACCGCATGAGCGCTTCATTGCACCGCCACCCCCGTTTTATCGAGTTGCGCGACAGGTTTCGCGAACAACCGGAATGGTTCACCGATTGGAAGGGCACTTTCTTCCGCTTTCAGACGGTGGACTTTCCCACCGCAAGGGATGTCTTGAGCGGACATGGCGCCCGCCAGCATGGCGGGCGCTGGAACCCGCCCGGCCTGCCCACGCTTTACGGAAGCACCACGGACATCACCGCTCTTGAAGAGTGCAAAGCCAATGACCGCTACTACGGCATCGAGACCAGAAGCCCGCGTCTTTTGGTTGCCGTTGATGCGCGCCTAACCCGCATGCTCGATCTCACGGATCCTGCTCTCCGCCGCAAGCTAGGCCTCACTTTGAAGGAACTCGCCGCCGAGGACTGGCGCAAATTACAGGAGGCTCGAAAGGAGAGTCTAACTCAAATGCTGGGCCGGGCCGTGGCGGATGCAGGGGGCAGCGGATTGCTTGTCCCTTCCGCCTCTGTGCATCGGGGCGTAAATGTTGTAGTGTTTCCCGGCGACCGCGGTCCCGACAGGCTGACTGTCATTGAAGGAAATAAACTGGAGAGGATGGGCGTGAAAACAAAAGCTTGAGACCTGCATTTGTGCAGTTATTATTGCAGGCATACAGAAATGACCACGACTATAAAAAAATCCAAATCATCCTACCCAACCTTGACAGAATTCCGCTTCTCCCATCGCGGCGCAAAGGATTACGCCGGACTGCTCCGGCATTACCGCACCACCTTCAAGATGCCGCAGCCCGTTGTGGTGCGATTGACTGGGTTCTCCCCGCGCTCGGTCGCCAAGTGGAGCGAGGGCACGCCGCCCTCCCCCAAGCAGGAAAAAGCCCTTGTGGAAATGGACCGACTGCTCGACGGGCTGACGCGTGTGATGAAACCCGAACAAATCGGACACTGGCTGAAATCGCCCAGTCCTGCCTTCGACGGCTCGACCCCGCTTCAGGTCGTCGAGCGCGGCGAGATGGATCGCATCTGGCGCATGCTTTACGACATCGAATCTGGTCAACCGGGCTGAAAGCCTGTGGCGATCCCGATGGTACCTGATCTGGGGTCGGCCCACGACACCGGACAAGACCAGCCATGAAACCTCCAACCCTCCAACTCAACCTTCACCGGGAATTCTTCACCGCCATTGCCGCAAGCACGAAGAAAACCGAGTACCGGGATAGGGGCCGTTTTGGTAAATCCGGCTGGAAGGCCGGAAAGAAGCTGCACGAAGCCTTGGGAATCATACTGGAGGACCAAATGGCGTAGTGCCCCGCAGTGGTGAAGAGTCCCCGGATTTTTCGCCTAATTTTTTATAATAGCACTTAATTGATAAACTATGGACAACACGGCGTTTATTGACGCTGATGTGGGGGCGCGGAGGGGGGGGGAATGGAAGTTACTGGTTTCTAGTTACTGACAACTGATGGCTGAAAGCTGATAGGCAACAGCGGACACCTAATCTTCGCGAAAGGAAAGCATCCGGTCTTAAAGCTTAACACTTTCCACTTTAAACTCCGCGCCAGTGAACCTGCGGTCCCGCCACGGCGGGATTATGAGACCCCGAAAAAGTTGAGACAAATCATATTGTATGCGATCGCATGTAATTGTATATGTAATCGTTCGCTTACTTTTTTGTATGGTAAGCGAACGATTACATGTTACTGTGTCTGCATGTTAATCAGGAATGCCAAAGAAATCGGCGTCTTCGTTCGTGAACGTCGACTTAAACTCAAGTTGAGTCAGGCGGAACTGTCCCAACGCGTGGGCGTTTCCCGGCTGTGGATTGTTCTGCTGGAAAAAGGGAAGCCCACCGCCCAACTGGGTTTGGTGCTCCGCACTTTAAATGCCCTGGGATTATCCCTGAAGATCAGTGAAAGCACTGGCTCCCTCCAACCCGGTAAAATTGACCTGGACAAGCTGCTCAGACAACGAACCGGCAAAGGCGTTTTATGACCCACGAGTTGCATGCGCTGGCCAATGGCCGAATGATGGGAAAAGTCTTTTGGGACTCCACCAAGGACAAGCTCCGCTTTGAGTATGCCCCGTCCTGGCAGGAGGATGCCCAGACTTATCCTTTGTCCCTGTCCATGCCTTTGGCGGCAACCTTACATGTCCATACCGTAATCGAACCTTTCCTTTGGGGGCTTTTACCAGACAACAATGAGGTGCTCCGCCGTTGGGGACAGCGCTTCCAAGTTTCTCCCCGCAATCCTTTCAAGCTGCTCTCCCATGTCGGAGAGGACTGCGCCGGAGCGATACAATTGCTTAAGCCCGAGGCCGCATCCAACGATCTCGCCAACTCCCGGCAGAGCAAGGTGCGCTGGCTGAAAGAAAAAGACATCGCCGCCCGGATGGAATGGCTGCGGCGCGACTACAGCGTCTGGCGCACCGATGAGGACTCGGGACAATTCAGCCTGGCAGGGGCCCAACCCAAAACCGCCCTATATTATGATCCGGACAAGAACCAATGGGGCGTGCCCAGCGGGGCCATTCCCACGACCCATATTTTTAAGCCCGCCAACAGCACGTTTGCCGGGTATGCCGAAAACGAACACTTCTGCCTCCGCTTGGCTCAGGAACTGGGCTTGCCGTCCGCTTCTTCCCATGTCCGGTATTTTGACGACATTCCAGTGATCGTGTTGGAGCGTTATGATCGCTTTCGGGAAAAGGGAAAAGTGATACGTATCCATCAGGAGGACAGTTGCCAGGCTCTGGCCCGCCTGCCCCAACAAAAGTATCAAAATGACGGAGGACCTTCGACCTTGGAGATTTTCACCCTGCTTCGCGAATGGTCATCCAACCCGGAAAACGACATCGAAGTGTTCGTGAAATCCCTTGTTCTCAACTGGATCCTCTACGGCACAGACGCCCATGCCAAAAATTACTCCCTGCTCATCGCTCCTGGAAACCAGGTCCGCCTGGCACCCCTCTATGACATTGCCAGTGCGATTCCTTATCCAAAATCCGTGCCGACTCGAAAAGCCAAGTTGGCCATGAAAATCGGCGGGCAGTATCTCGTCTCCCGTATCGGGCGCCATGAATGGGAAAAGTTCGCCCACGAACATCGCCTGAACAAAGACAGGCTTATGGAAAGCATCCTGAATATGATCCGATCTCTTCCAGATCTGGCTGAACAACTGGATCAGGAGATGCGTCAACAGGGCATTGCCAATGCCACGACGCATGCCTTGACTCAATCCCTGCAGGCCCGTTGCAAAGAGTGTCTTTCCCAGATGTAATGAACTGTCACACCTCAGCGAGAAGGCCTAAAGGTTGAAGACATCATCGTAGGCTGGAGGACGCTGGTTCCCGGTTTCTAGTTACTAACAACTGAAAACTGAATGCCGACAGATAATTCTCGCGAAAGGAAAGCATTCCGTCTTAAAACTTTACACTTCCCATTTAAACGCCGCGTCAGCGGTCCGCGGCTTAGGGGACGCGGACGGGATTGAGTTTCCAGATTTCGCGGGCGTATTGGCTGATGGTGCGGTCGCTGGAGAATTTACCGAGACGCGCGGTGTTGAGGAGGGCCATGCGGGCCCATTTCATGGGATCGCGGTAGGCCCGGTCCAACTGTTCCTGGGCCTGGACGTAGGCGGCGTAGTCGGCCAGAACCAGGAAGGGGTCGCCTCCTCCGAGCAGGCTGTGCATGAGCGGAGCCAGAGTGTCGTGCGGGTCGTTCGGCAGGAAACTGCGGGAACCCAGCCAATCCAAAACGGCTTTCAATTCCTCATTGCCGTTATAGTAATCATGCGGGTTGTAGCCGCGAGCCCAGAGCTCGTCCACTTCCTGCACGGTCAGGCCGAAGATGAAGATGTTTTCCGGGCCAACTTCTTCCAGAATTTCCACGTTGGCTCCGTCCAGGGTGCCCATGGTGACGGCACCGTTGAGGCCCAGTTTCATGTTGCCCGTGCCGGAAGCCTCCTTGCCCGCCGTGGAGATCTGCTCGGAGACGTCCGCCGCCGGGATGATGGCCGAAGCCAGGGAGACGCGGTAGTTGGGCAGGAAGACGACCTTGAGTTTGCCCTGGATGCGTGGGTCGTAGTTGATTTTTTCAGCCACGGCATTGATGGCTTTGATGATGCATTTGGCCACGATATAACCCGGTGCGGCTTTGGCGCTGAACACGAAGACGCGCGGGTGCATGTCGTAGTCCGGGTTCTGGAGAAGGCGGCGATAGAGGGTGAGGATGTGCAGCAGGTTGAGGTGCTGGCGTTTGTATTCGTGCAATCGTTTGATCTGCACGTCAAAGATGGCGTCCGGGCTGACCTCGACGTCGCAAAGTTTTTTGATCAATTTGACCAGATACTCCTTATTCTGACGTTTGACTCCGCTGAGGTGGTGCAGGAAGTCCTGGTCATCGGCGGAGGCTTCCAAACCGCGCAGCAGATCGAGGTTGGCCACCCAATCGCGCCCGACCTTTTCATTGATCAATTCGCTCAGGCCACGGTTGATGGACAGAATCCAGCGGCGGGGGGTGACTCCGTTGGTTTTGTTGTTGATCTTACCGGGATAGAGTTGATCAAAGGAATGGAAGAGGTTCTCCCGCAAGAGACGGGTGTGAAGTTCGGCCACCCCGTTGACAGAGAAGCTGCCGACCACGGCGAGGTGAGCCATGCGGATCATCTGCACGGGCCCTTCCTGGATAAGGGACAACTCGGAGAGCTTGTCGGAATCTCCTGGCCATTTCTGGGTCACTTCCTTGAGGAAACGGGAGTTGATTTCAAAAATGATCTGCAAATGGCGCGGCAGGACCTTGGAGAACAAGGGCACACTCCAACGCTCCAATGCCTCGGGCAGAAGAGTGTGGTTGGTGTAGGCAAAGGTCCGCGTCGTGATGGCCCAGGACTCGTCCCAGCCCAGGTTGTGTTCATCGTGGAAAATCCGCATCAGCTCCGCAATGGCGATGGCCGGGTGGGTGTCGTTCAATTGAATGCTGACGTGCTCCGCAAAGACCTGCCAGTTCTGCCCATGTTCCCGTTCGAAACGACGCAGGATGTCGCGCAGGGAACAAGTGACAAAGAAGTATTGCTGGACCAGGCGCAGTTCCTTGCCGTTTTCGGTGGAGTCATTGGGGTAGAGAACCTTGGAGATGGTTTCCCCGAGATTCTTGCGTTGCAGTGCCTCGGTGTAGCCCCCGGCGTTGAAGGCACTGAAATCAAACTCGTCCTCCGCATGGGATTCCCAGAGACGCAGGAAATTGACCGTCTCCCCGCCGTAACCACAAATCGGGATGTCGTAGGGAACGCCCACGATGGTCTGAGTCTCCACCCAGCGGGGACGATAATTCCCTTTCTCATCGAAAATGTTTTCCACCCGACCCATGATCTCGATTTTCTGGGTGTATTCCGGGCGGACGATCTCCCAACTGCTGCCGTAGCGCAACCATTCGTCTGGACGCTCGACCTGATAACCGTTGACGAACTCCTGCTTGAAAAGGCCGAACTCATAATGGATGCCGTAACCGATGGCGGGCAGGTTCAACGTGGCCAGGGAATCGAGGAAACAGGCGGCCAAGCGGCCCAGACCTCCGTTGCCCAAGGCCATGTCATATTCCTCCCGGCGCAGATCCTCGATGTCCAAGCCTAGCTCGTGGAGGGAGGCTTGCGCGCTTTCGTAGATGCCGCGATTGATGATGTTGTTGCCCAGAAGACGGCCCATCAAAAACTCCAGGGACAGATAATAAACCCGCTTGGTTTTGGTCCGGGCATGTTCAGCCTGGGTGGCGATCATCCGTTCGATCAATCGCTCCTGCGTGGCCTTGGCCAGACACTGCCACCAGTCACGCCGCGTGGCCGTGTGCGGATCGCGGGCCAATCCATATTTCAGATTACGCAGGATGGAATGCTTCAAGTCTTCCGTTTCAGAAATGGTGGGGAGCTGATTGTTGATCTGGTTGGTGTTCATAAGGGGGAATGGTGCTGGGGTTCCTGAATCCGTTCGCTGCCATCACAGCCTTATGGCAGAGCCGATGCAAGTCTTGATCCTGACCAGGCGTGAAAAAATGGTTCCCGCGACTCAATGGTGACGGATGAGTGACGTTTTTTTGACAAATGACCCACATGATCCCTTACACTAGCAAGTGGAGTGCCAGTCTCCGCCCGGAGAGGCCCTGCCGATTCGATCAAGGCGATCTTACTTCAGGCCAGCATGAACGGAAAATTGCGGAGCCAAAGCCCTGGAGACGCCCTGATGCAGGTGTTGCAAGGCCCGATATTTTTTGCTCTCCACCTTGCGGGGCAGGGCGCGGGTGGCAGGATCGGTTTTGATATAGGCGTCCGTCAACTGCGGCAGCTTCACCCGCTCACCGCGATTCAAGGCGTAAGCCCATTTGGCCTGAATCGCCGCTCCGTAGGCGGCACCCTCCGCCGTGCTAAGTCCGATCACTTCCGTCTCAAAACATCGGCCAAAATCTGACGCCAAACCGCATTTTGGGAGCCGCCTCCTGTGACGCGAATTTGTTTGGGGCGGATGCCCAGATCGACCAAAGATTCAGTCCATAATTCAATCCCAAAGCCACCCCTTCCATGGTGGCCCGCGCCAAGTGGGCCTGGCTGAAGTTCTTGGAGTTCATTCCAAAAAGACCCCGCTGGCTTCCGGTAAATTCGGCACACGTTCCCCCTCGAAATAGGGAAGCAACATCAGTCCATCACTGCCCACAGGCACGGACAGGACTGCCTGACTGAGCTTGTCGTTGTCCCAGGCGAAGGCTTTTTTCAACAGCTCCGTCGCCACCGTGACGTTCATGGTGCAGATCAGAGGCAGCCAGGCACCTGTGCTGTCGCAGAAAGCCGCCACCTCCCCTTGTGGATCAATCACCGGACGGCTCGAGTAGGCGTAGATCGTTCCGGAAGTTCCCAAACTGGCCGTCACCACCCCCGGCTTGACGTTGCCCGTGCCGATCGCCCCCATCATGTTGTCGCCCCCACCGCTGGAGACAATGGTGTCTGCCGACAAACCCAACTTCCGGGCCAGGTCGGGACGAAGGGTGCCCACGATGTCCTGAGAGGCCTGGATCTCCGGGAGTTTTTCCTGTAAGCGCGGATCAATAGCAGCGATGACTTTGGGCTGCCAGTTGCGGATCTTGGCGTCGAACAAGCCTGTGCCAGAGGCGTCGCCCGCTTCCATGCTCTTGCGTCCGGTCAGGTGAAAATTGAGATAGTCATGGGGCAAAAGCAAGGTCTTGAAACGCTGATAATTCCGGGGTTCATTCTGCTTCAACCACAAGATCTTGGATGCCGTGAACCCGGCAGGTAATCCGTTGCCCGTCAATGCCACCATCTTCTTCAAGCCTCCGAGCTTCTTCACAAGCGAAGCCGCCTGGGGCGCGGTGCTGGTGTCGCACCAAAGCTTGGCTGGACGGATCACCTCATCTTTTTCATCCAGGGCGACCATGCCATGCTGCTGACCGGAGACCCCGATGCCTTTGATCTCCGCAGCATTCACTTTGGATTGGGCCAGAGCTTGGCGGATGGATTTTTCCATCGCATCCACCCAGGTCTTCGGTTCCTGCTCTTTGGCTCCCTCGGGCAGACCGGGGATCAACCCATAAGCGACAGAGGAGGAGGCCAGAATTTTGCCATCCTTCCCGTTCATGATGATGGCCTTAGTGCTCTGTGTGCCGCTGTCCACCCCGATGAAATACTCGCTCATAGAGTCTGACTCTAACCAGTCCCTCAAAAAAATCGAGTACGAAAGCCTCGCGGCGTGAGGGGGGATTGGTGAAAGATGATATGTGACAGGTTTTGGGTGGGGAGAACGCTTGGGGGATGTTTACCCCCTTACGACTCATTTTCTTGAACTCGAAACCATCTCAACGAGACAGAAGGTTTCCCGCAAAAAAACGAAGCCTTGAACTTCAAAGTGAAATCGGAACACTCCTCACTGTGCAGCAAGAGGACACCATCATCGCCCTGGCCACCCCGCCCGGCAGTTCCGCCCTGGCCCTGCTGCGTCTCAGTGGTCCGCTTTCGCACGTCATCGTGTCGGAGCTTGCAGGTCGAAGCCTCAATTCCGGGCCCGCGCACTATGTCAAACTCCGCCACGAACAGGAGATCCTCGATGACGTGATCCTCACGCTCTGGAGCCGACCCCGATCCTTCACGGGCGAGGACGTGGCGGAAATCTCCTGTCACGGCAACATGTTGATTGTTCAAACCCTGATCCAAGCAGCGACCCAGCGCGGTGCCCGTCCGGCCCGACCCGGCGAGTTCAGTCAGCGCGCTTTTCTTAATGGAAAAATGGATCTGACCCAGGCGGAATCCGTGATCGACCTCATCCATGCCCGGAGCGAACGGGCCCTGCGGGCGGCACGGGCCATGCAGGAGGGATTGTTAGGCCAGCAACTGGAAACGGCTCGCGAAACCCTGCTTCAGATGTTGTCTCATCTGGAAGCATACATTGATTTCCCGGAGGAAGACATCTCCCCGGATGTCGGACAAAATTTCATCACACAAATGGAGGCGACCCGTCAGCTCCTCTCCAGGCTTTTGCTCGGGGCCCGGGAAGGACGGCTCCTGCGTGAAGGGGTCAGCGTGGCCTTGATCGGACAACCCAACGCGGGCAAATCCAGTCTCATGAATGCCCTGCTCGAACGGGACCGCTCCATCGTCAGCGCCCGCCCCGGCACAACCCGCGACACGGTGGAAGAAGTATTGATGCTGGAAGGCATCCAAGTGCGTCTGATCGACACGGCAGGTCTGCGCGAAGCGGAGGATGAAGTGGAGCAACTCGGCCTGGCCCGGACTTCCCGCGCCATGGCGACGGCGGATTTGTTATTGTGGGTGAGTGATGGCAGCCGCGTGGAGGAGGCCCTCGACCCCGCCTTGTTCCCGCCCGGAACACCGGTTTTGCGTTGTTACAACAAAGCGGATCTGCCTCTGGCCCAAGCGCGGACGAAAGATGCCCTGGCAGTCTCCTCAGTCACGGGTCAAGGCCTGGCTGAGCTGCGTCAGGCACTGATTAAAACCCTGCAACTCAACCAACAGGCCGCTTCTCTGGACGCAGTGGCCATCAATGCCCGTCATCAAAGTCTGCTGACCCAAGCTGATTTAGCCCTGAGCGAAGCACTGGAGCTTCAGCATCGCGCGGCGGCCCCCGAGCTGGTCAGCTCCCATCTCCGCCAAGCACTTCATGCCTTGGGCGAACTCATCGGGCAGGTCAGTAACGAAGACATCCTTGACCGCCTTTTCCAAAACTTTTGCCTGGGCAAATAGGCAGCAAATTCAGTTGGTGGACGATGAGGGGACAAAGTTTCTAGTTGAAGATAGCCGATGGCTGGCTGTTGATCTCAAAAAAAGCCCTGGCCCAAGTAACTCATCATTGAGCCTAACGAAATTCAAGCGTAATTCGGTGCTCAGACTTGTCCGTTTTTGCCGTTGACGCAAAAATCTGCCTTCCTAGGATTTTCTCATCTTGATCCAATCCCAGGCAGTGACCGGGGCTTGAATCCAGTCAAACAACATCTCAACCCTTCACACGGAGTATTATGATCAAAGTCGGTATCAACGGATTCGGTAGAATTGGACGCCTCGTCTTCCGCGCTATTTGCGCTCAGGGCCTGCTGGGCAAGGAAATTGAAGTCGTCGCAGTGAATGACCTGGTCCCCGCAGACAACCTGGCTTATCTGGTCAAATATGACTCCACCCAAGGCCGCTTTGATGGAACGGTGACCAGCGAAAAATCCTCTCCCGATGTGGCGGAAGACGACACCCTGGTGGTCAATGGCCACAAGATCAAATGTCTCGCCGTCAAGGAAGGCCCGACCGCACTGCCTTGGAAGGATTTGGGCGTGGATTACGTGATCGAATCCACTGGACTCTTCACCGAAGCTGAAAAAGCCCATGGCCATATCAAGGCCGGAGCCAAAAAAGTCATCATTTCCGCCCCCGGTAAAAACGAGGACATCACCATCGTCATGGGCGTGAACAATGAAAAATACGACGCCTCCAAGCATCACATCATCTCCAACGCCAGTTGCACCACCAACTGTCTGGCCCCCATCGTTCACGTCCTGCTGAAGGAAGGTTTCGGCGTGGATGAAGGCTTGATGACCACCGTGCACAGCTACACCGCCACCCAGAAAACGGTGGACGGCCCCTCCAAGAAGGATTGGAAAGGCGGTCGCAGCGCGGCCATCAACATCATCCCCTCCACCACCGGAGCGGCCAAGGCTGTGGGCCTGGCCATCCCCGAAGTGAAGGGCAAGCTCACGGGCATGTCCTTCCGTGTCCCCACCCCCACCGTCTCCGTGGTCGATCTCACGGTCAAAACGGTCAAAGAAACCAGCTACAAGGAAATCTGCGCTGCCATGAAAAAGGCCAGTGAGACTTACCTGAAAGGTATCCTGGCCTACACCGAAGACGAAGTTTGCTCGAGCGACTTCATCCACGACGCACACTCCAGCATCTTCGACGCCAGCTCCGGCATCGAGTTGAACAGCAAGTTTTTCAAGCTGGTCAGTTGGTATGACAACGAATGGGGCTACTCCAACCGTTGCGTGGATCTCCTCAAACAAATCGCCTCGAAATAAGGCTTAATGCTTAAGGTTTAATGAGGAATGGGGGCCAGGCAAATGTCATTGTTGAGAAAAGTTACTCATTTGCTTTAGCCCTCATTCCCGTTTGCCATGAGCTTCAAAAAATCAGAAAGACTACGTTCTCGCTCGTCAACTATTGAGGAGCGGAACAAGTATCGGTGCCAATGTCGAAGAAGCACAAGCAGCTCAAACAAAACCCGACTTCACTGCCAAGATGTCGATCGCTTCCAAAGAGGCCCGCGAAAGCTTGTATTGGTTAAGACTTCTTCGTGATTCCAAAATTCTAGAAGAAAATTCAGCAAATCTCTTGATAGAAAAAATGCAGAACTGATACGTTTGCTTACAGCTATAGTAAAATCCTCCCAGTCCCATTAAACATTCATCATTCAACACTTAACATTGTTTCTTTATGTCCAAAAAATCCATCTGTAACCTCTCCCTCTCCGGCCAACGCGTGTTGATGCGGGTGGACTTCAATGTTCCCCAAGACAAGACAACGGGAGCCATCACCAATACCCAACGCATCACCGCCGCTCTGCCCACCATCCAATACGCCCTGGAACAAGGTGCTTCGGTAGTGTTGATGAGCCATCTGGGACGACCGGACGGACAGCGCGTGGAAAAATTTTCCCTCAAGCCCGTGGCGGACAAGCTCCAAGAACTTCTGGGCAAGCCCGTCACCTTCCTGCAAGACTGCGTCGGAAGCGAAGTCGAGGCGGCCTGCGCCAAGCTTGCCCCCGGTCAGGTGGTGTTGTTGGAGAATCTGCGCTTCCATATTGAAGAAGAGGGTAAGGTCAAACTGGAGGATGGATCAAAAAAACAGGCCGACCCAGCCAAGGTTGAGGCCTTCCGCGCCAGTCTGAGCAAACTGGGTGATGTCTATGTCAACGACGCCTTCGGCACCGCTCATCGCGCTCACTCCTCCGTAGTCGGAGTCGCTCTGCCCCACAAGGTGGCAGGCTTCCTGATGCAAAAGGAACTCGAAGCCTTCGCCGCCGTGATTGAGAACCCCAAGCGGCCCCTCCTGGCCATCCTGGGCGGAGCAAAAATCGCGGATAAAATTCCTTTGATCCACAACCTCTTGGACAAGGCGGATGAAATCATCATCGGCGGAGGCATGGCCTTCACCTTCAAGAAAGTTCTTTCCGGCATGGAAATCGGCAACAGCCTTTTCGATCCGAAAGGTGCCGAGATTGCCCAGGAGCTTTTTGACAAAGCCAAAGCCAAGGGTGTGCGTATTCATCTCCCGGTGGATTTCATTTGTGCCGACGCCTTCAGCCCCGACGCCAACACCCGCACTGCCACGGACAAGGAAGGCATCCCCTCAGGCTGGGAAGGCCTGGATGCCGGACCGGAAAGCCGCAAACTGTTCGCTGAAGCCATCCTCCGCGCCAAAACCATCGTGTGGAACGGCCCGGCTGGTGTGTTTGAATTCGATAAGTTTGCCGCTGGCACCCAAAGCATGGCCGACGCCATTGCCCAGGCCACAGCGGCAGGAGCCATTACGGTGGTGGGCGGAGGCGATACC
>JAAUTS010000092.1 GCA_012031345.1 Blastochloris sp.
GATCTGATCAAGGCAGAGAGTCCGCAACCTGTGCCGTGGTAATCGCCAAGCTCGGCGGTGAACGCGCAGCCGCGGTTCTTCAAGATCATGGACCGCAGCCTGGCCCTGTGAGACCGCTAGTCCGGCTGGCAAAGATGAAGAAATTTCACCGGAGGCGCTGCTGGAGCTTTCGCGCATCCTCCGTAAGCTGCTTTGAGGCATGAACGCCACCGCAGTCGCCCCGGCTTCCGCCGTCGGCGCTGCCACGGGCACCGCGACTGGCAGAGCCTTGGGCGGTTCGTTGGCACCCGGTTTGATCGGCTCCGCAGGCAGGGGATTGGCCAGAGGCACAGCCTTGGGAATGCCACCCTCCACCACAGGCTCAGCCTTGCCCGCCGAGTTGGCATTTTCCAAAGACTCGATCAACTCCGTTTCCTGTGCCGCCACTTCGCTCTCCTTCGGAAACAATTCCGGCCAGATTTCATAAAGCTTCAGACCACCGATCAACAAGGCCACCCCTAACACCGCAATAATCACCATCAAACCAATCCCCTGTGAGGTCGCCAGCGGCGGATGACTGCGCTTGGGTATCGACTCCAAATCCTCCGGCTGCAGCTCCAGACGATCCAGATGCTCCTCCGGCACCGTCCGATTCAACCGCTTGAGCAGACTCCAACCATCCAAGCCCAGCTCCCGCGCATAAATTCGTACAAAACCCCTCGCGTAGGAAATACTGGGCAGCTTCTCAAAAGCATCCTGCTCAATCAAGGCCAGCGCATCCCGCTTCAGCTTCGTGCGCGCGCGGCCTCCTCCAGTGTCCAGCCCTTGGCCTCACGGGCCTGGCGTAGTTCTGCTCCTATTTCGTTGTTCTGTTCCGCCGTTTTCATGTTCAATCTTCCAACAATTCCTCAAAATTAAACTGCTCCACATTGACCAGGATCTCCCGATCCCGCGCCCCATCTTTCGCCCCCAGAACTCCGCTGACTTCCAGGAAGTCGATGATCCGCGCCGCCGTGGTGTAGCCAATGCGCAGACGTCGTTGCAGCATGGAGGTCGAAGCCTTCTTCTCCTGCCGGATCACCTCCCAGCATTTGCGATACAACTCCTTTTTCTCCTCACTGAATTCTTCCTCCTCCTCACCCTCCGCAGCCGCAGGGCGACTCAGCTTGGCGTGGATCTCCCCCTCATAGGCCGGGGTGCTTTGCTCGCGGATCATTTCCACCACCTGAGTCACCTCCTCCTCGCTGACAAAAGCTCCCTGCGCCCGAATCAGCTTGGAAGAACCCGGCGGCAAGTAAAGCAAATCACCCTTGCCCAACAAATTTTCCGCCCCGTTTTCATCCAAAATCACCCGGGAATCCAAAGCACTCGGCACCTGGAAGGCGATGCGGGAGGGCACGTTCGTCTTGATTACCCCGGTGATGACCTGCGCCCGCGGAGTCTGCGTGGCGATGATCAGGTGAATCCCCGCCGCGCGTGCCTTGGCCGACAACCGGGCGATGGCCAGTTCCACATCTGCCGGGGAGGTCTGCATCAAGTCCGCCAACTCATCGATAATCACCACAATATAAGGCAGATGATCCGGCAACACCTCTTCGCCCGTGGGCAGGTCGATCCCCGGCAAGGATTCCTCCTGACCCACCCCGCTTTCCCCATCCGCCTCCTCATTCTTCAAAGCCTCTTCCAAGTCCAAACGCTCCTGCTCCTTTTGTTTACGCTCCGAGGCCCGCGCATTGTAAGCCGTGATGTTGCGAACGCCCGACTGGGCCATGATGCGATATCGCTTCTCCATCTCATTGATGACCCATTTCAAGGCCACTAGAACCTTCTTGGGATCCGTCACCACCGGGACCACCAGATGCGGGAGATCATTGTAGATCTGCAATTCCACCACCTTCGGATCAACCAAGATAATCCGCAAATCATCTGGACTATATCGATAGAGAAGACTCAGGAGCACACAGTTAATACAGACGGACTTGCCCGAACCCGTCGTTCCCGCAATCAGCAAGTGCGGCATTTCCGCCAAATCCGCCACCAACACCTGACCATACACATCCTTCCCAATCGCAATCGGTAACTTTGCCTTATTGCTCTTCCATTGGGATGACTCAACAAATCCCGCAACACAATCTTCATCTTCTTGCTGTTGGGCACCTCAATCCCCACCGTGTCCCGACCCGGAATCGGTGCCAGGATGTTCACCCGCTCCGCCTTCAAAGCCCGCGCTATATTTTTTTCCAAAGCCGCAATCCGCTCCACCCGCACCCCATCCGCCGGATAAACCTCATAGCGTGTGATGGTGGCCCCCTTGGTGATGTCGCCCGGCCTGACCTCGATGCCAAACTGTTTGATGGTGGAAACCAGCAAGTCCCGGTTGGACTCCAACTCCTCCGTGTTGGTCACGTTTTTTAAATCGGAATCATTGGCCTGCAGCAGCTTGATCTGAGGTAGGCGATAATTCTCATACGAGGGCCCCTGGAAAGCATCCACCACCGGACTCCGACCTGAACGCGCGCGCCTTGGCGTGTTGCCGACCCGCCCTCGCCCTTTTCCTTCCCAGGCTCCCTCCCGGACTCTTCCACCGCCGATTCCACTACCCTGGGCGCAGGCTCCGCCGCCGGTGGCTCTTCCACCGTTAATGACACCGTGGTATCAATCACTCTGGGCGCAGGCAGCTTGGCCTCCTCCGGCTCGGACATCGGGACACTCCCCGACCTGGCCTCCTGTCGGCTCGCGGGCAGCACTTCCTTGCCGGTTTTTTTCTCGCGACCCAGCTTCTTCTCCAACTGCCGCGCCTGCTTCTCCACCCGCTTCCGCTCCATCTCAATCCGCTCCAGCGGATCCGCCGCCTCCAAGCGCTCCTGCTCACGCCGTTCCCGCCACTCTTTGAACCCCACCCAGCCATTGTGCAGCATCTCCAGCGGCTTGACCTCAAACAACAGGATCATGCCTGACAAATAAACCACCGTCAAAATGATGGCCGACCCTGCTGTGCCCAGGTAGTGACCCAGCACAATGTCATGCAAAAAATTTCCCCACCATTCCCCCGGCATAGGGCGCGTAGGGAAAAACCTCCAAGCCCAGCATCTGCAACAGTCCGCAGCCACTGAACACAATCAGGGCAAACCAAAGCAGATGCAGGCGATAATCCTTCACCGCCGCCGCAAAAATCAGGCGAATCCCCGCCGCCACCATTACCAGCGGCACCACATAGGCCGCCGTGCCAAAAAAGAGAACTAAGCCCCCCGCCACATACACCCCGATCGGCCCTATGAAGTTGGCCACCACCTCGTTGGGAGGATTTCGATACATGCCCAGATCGCCCGGATCGTAAGAAATCAAGGCTAGAAACAGCAGCAAACCCAGGCCCGTGATGACAATGGCCACGATTTCCTGGAGGATCTTTGATTCAACATGCGTCTTGGCCATAACAGGTAAACAGTCATTGATCCTGAACGCAGATGCCTTCAGCGACAAGGGAACATTTTTATTCCCCCCTCCATCTTAAATGTAACATTGCTCCCTCATTTTTCCCCTTTACCATCCAACTCATGATCATTGTCAAAATCATCCTCAGCCTGATTCTTCCACCCGTGGCCGCCTTCCTCCAAGTCGGTCTGACCACTCACTTCTGGATCAACCTGGCACTGAGCCTTTTAGGCCTAGTCCCCGGCGTCATCCACGCCCTCTGGCTCGTCCTGACCAAACAAAAGGGATGATCCCCTCCCTCACCCGAACCCAACTCATTCTCGGGAGCGGACTTCTCCTGGGCTTGATTCTTCTCCTCATTTGGATCTCCCGACCCGATCCAAAAGAAGCTTTCCTCCGTGAAGTGGATTTGTGGATCAGTGAAGCACATCAAGGCGAACACAGCTCCCTGCGCCCACACTTCAGCCCGGAAGCCATCGCCTTGGTCGAATCCCAAGGCCTGAGCTTCTCCCAAGCCCTGCTCCTTGCCCGCAAAATGGACCAGGACAGCGGTGCCCGATACCGCGTCATCAACCTCAGCGTCTTTTATCCCCGAGACTACGCCGAGGTGGATTTCGAACGCTCCAGACCCGGCGGCGATTTCAACGAAGCCCGCCGCTTCACCGTGCCCTTCATCCACCAACAAGGCCAATGGAAAATCGCCGGCGCCTTCCGCGGCGAACGCGAATTCGTCTCCCCTTATTAAATCTAAAAAACGCACTGACCTCCAGACTACACACCATTTTTCATAGCCAAGCCTTACTGGACAGGAGTAAGCCCTCCATAATAGTATTATGCTCTCATGAAAACCGCCACGGTAGCAGACCTCAGAAACAACTTCCGTCGTGTCTCCTCCTGGATCGAACACGGTGAAACCGTGCAAATCCTCAAGCGGGGTCGCGCTTTCGCTCAACTCACCGCCATCCCGCCAACAGAAAAGGGTGACACTTTGATCAAGCCCGACATTATGGCTCAACTGAAGGAAGTCTGGGGTGACCGAGTCTTCTCCATGCAAGAAGTCGAAGCGATGCGAAACGAAGAGCTGAACGCTGACCTTGGATGATTGCCTACCCTGACACTTCCATCCTCTGTGCCATGTATAGGCAACAGGAAAACTCCGGACGTGCTGCCAGCCATTTTGCCGAAATGCCCGAACCTTTGTATCTGGCCTCTCCGCTAATTTTTGAGTTCCGGCAAGCCACTCGTTGGCAGGTGTTTCTCCATTCTCACAATACCTCGAAAGGCTTTGATCGAAACACCGCCACCGCTGCCTTGGGGAAACTGCAGAGCAACATCTCAACGGGTGCCGTCGTCATCGTGCCGGTCGACTGGGCTGATGTGGTAGGTATCGCAGAGAGACTCTCAGCCCAATATACATGGACCCAAGGTTATCGGGGCTTTGATGTTATACATATTGCCACCGCCTTGCACCTCGGAGTTTCCGAATTCCTCACTTTCGACGCCAAACAAAAACAATTGGCTCAGTCGGAAGGATTGATACTGCCCTTGTGAAGACTCCGTGGCCTGGGTCACGCTGCGTCTTCTCACTCATGTCGGTAACTGCCCATCACCCTCCCGCACCCCCAGCAACCCCCACCCTACTTGCTCTCCATCACAAAAACCCCGTCCCATTCCGGCCCCGGCGCCTTTTCCAGCAAGACCCGGCATCGCTCCGCATACAGCCTCGATAATTCCGGGAAACGCGCCTCCTTCCCGCTCCGCTCAAATAAAATCCGCGCCTCCTCAAATGACCGTTGACGGTATAGATCCACCCCTCGCTCATAGTCCTCCCATGCCCTCACCACCGCCTCCTGCAAGCCACTCTCCCGCCCACCCAACACCGTGTAAATCTCCACTGGCCTCAGCTTCCCCTTGACCAAAATCAAATCCACCCGCTGCAAACAAACCTGTCCCTGACCAGCTCCGCCACACTCTCCCCCAGCACCAGCTCCAACCCATATAACTTCGTCACCCCTTCCAGCCGCGAAGCCAAATTCACCGCATCCCCGATCACCGTAAATTCCTTCCGCTTCGGTGACCCCATGTTGCCCACCACCACCTCCCCGTGATTAATCCCGATCCCGATCTGCAACTCCGGCAGAGAACGGGCCGGCCAGCCTTGGTTCAGCACCTTCAACTCCTCCAACATTTCCAAGGCCGTCTTCACCGCATCCGCCGCATCCTCCCGTTCCTCCCGACTCTGCACGTTCCCCCAAACCGCCATCACCGCGTCTCCGATGAATTTATCCAGCGTTCCGTGATTGCGAAAAACACACTCCACCATCCGTCCCAGATACTCATTGAGCTGCACCACCAGGGCCTGCGAATCCGCGCTCTCCGTCATGGTGGTGAACCCGCGAATGTCGGAAAATAACATGCTGCACTTTTTGCGGGTGCCTCCTAACGACTCCTCAAATTCCCCCGGACGATCCAGAATTTCCCGGACAAAATTCTGCGAAACATAACGCTCCAACATGGAGCGGGTGCGGATTTTTTCCACCAAGGTCGCAGCAAAACCCTGCACCAGACAAAGCACGGAACAGGTGCCAAAACTCAAAATCGGGGCGGCAAACAAAAGAAAATAAGAACTGCGATCATACACCTGCTTCACCACCACGAAATACAAGCCAATCCCCAACACACTCAGCCCAAATCGCCACAAGGGGGAAGGCAGCCAGGCAAACATCAGAAAAGCCAAAACCGCCGCCCCTACAATCAAGGCCAGATGCCCCCCTGAATCCATCTCCCCGATAAAACTCCCACTCAAGGCCGCCGCCATCGCGTGTAAATGCACTTCCGGCCCGAACATGGGACTCAAATACGGCGTGGTGTGAATATCCTGACTCCAGTTTCCCGCCGGACCCACCATAACAATTTTATCTTTAAAAAAAGCCCCGTTCTTAAAGTTTTCCTTCCAATAATCCTCCACAAAAATCTGATAAACGGGATAGTGCGGATAGGTCCCCGGCCACCCCCGTAACGGAACCTTCTCAGCTCCACACCCAATTTCTCCACCACTTCCGGCCTCAGCTTGCGCAAGGCTTGCCGCGCCAGAGAGTCATACCGCGAACCCGAAGCCTCCTGAACGTAACCCGTGCGCCGGATCACCCCATCCGTGTCCTGTTGGAAATTCACCACCCCGATCAAATCACCCCACTCCTCCCGCCCCCCCCGACAAGCTGGGCGAAGGCGTCAACATCGTATGGAAAGTGTGCGCTTCATTCACATTCGACAAATTGATGTTCGCCCCCAGCACCACCAACCCGGCATGACGATGAATCGCCGCCGCAAACACCGCGTCCTGCTCACTGGCGGAGCTGAACAAAATATCGATCACGATGGCCCGCACCCCCGCCGCCGCCAACTTGTCAATCAACTCCGCCCAGACCAGCCGCGACCACGGAAAGTCTCGACTCATGGCCGCCAAGGGCTTGGACGCCGCCGCTTCCTCCTCCGAGTATTGATAAGAATAATTCGGATTGTCGATTCCGAGATAAACCAACTCCTGCGCCCGTGGCGCCTGCGGTCCGTTCCTCAAGGCCCAGTCCTGCACCTGCCACTCCACCTGCAACAGCTTCAAAAGCAGGGAGCCGGAATCCGCCTTCAAAGCTCCCACCCACAAAATCACCCATAACAATCCGCTCATCGCACACAAGCCCGCCGTGACCAACTGGGATCGGTGTCGCAACAACAGTGTGGAGATCCAAGGCATCGCCCTTCACCTTATGAGAACCCCATGGTGATGAAAAGGGACAAAAGCCGGCCCTGTGGACAACTTTAAACTATTCACTTGCTAGACTTGCGTCCCGCCTCAATCATTGCACCACATATGAGATTTCCCTATCTTTCCTCTGCTCTCCTCGCCTTGGTGCTCGCCATCCTGGCCGACCCCCTCCAGGCTGCCGCCCCCTCACTTCAATCCGCCACCCTGACCTTCATTCAAAAGGACGTCTCCATCGCCGATATTGATGTGGTTCAAGTCTCCAGCAACGGTCAGGTTCAACGTCGTAAAGCCAACCTTCAGGACGCCATCAATAAGAATAACGCCGTCATCACCGGGGAAAAATCCCGGGCTGAACTCCGCTTCAACGACGGCAGCATCGCCCGCCTCGGCCAGTTGACCTCCTTCACCTTCACTCAGGGCACCCGCGACATGAACCTCAAACAAGGCAGCGGCCTCTTCCAAATCCCCAAAGGTATGGGCGGCACTAAAATCCAAGCCGGCCCCGTCACCGCCGCCATCACCGGCACCACCCTCCTCCTCCAGGTCTTCGCAGATCGCGTCATCCTTTATGTCTATGAAGGCTCTGTCGATGCCGCCGACAAAACCATCAAGGCAGGGCAGGTCATCACCATCTTTAACGACGGCCGCATCGAAATCTCCTCCTTCGACCCCGCCAAAGGCATCGCCACCGCTGCCCTCTTCACTAAATTCGTTGATGCTCCCTCACAAAAAGAACTCATGGACGCCTTGAAGGAAGTCCTCACCGCCATCGAACGCGGTGAAGTCCCACCTAACAATAATAACGATGTCATCGACGTCGCCGTTCTCAATGAAATCATCCGCGTCCGTCGCGACGCCCCTGCTCAAACCCGGATCCCTACATTCCCGACCCCTGCGCCAACTGATTCCCATCACACCACCTGATCTTGATCTCCAAACATCCCAGCTTACCCATGAAACAAATTCTCCCCTCCCTGCTCAGCCTTTGCACCCTCCTGGCCCTGACCACCCAAGCCGCCCAAGTGGATCCCAGCCAAACTCCGGGCTCTGCCCTCGATCAAGCCATGCGGATCAAACGCTCCCCCACTGAGCAAGCCCTGAACGAAGACGGCGGCAACCTCAACGAACTCAAACGCTCCGGTAAAAATTTCAACTACCACTTCGGTCTCTTCAGCGACATCGAATACCAGTCCAACGCCAACCTCGACGGCAACGGCGGTAAAGGTGCCGCCGTCTGGCTCCCCGCCGCCGAAGCCGGCCTCACCTGGAAATTCGCCCCCCAATGGTCCCTCTCCTCCACCGCCTCCGCCGATGCCGGCCTCTACACCGACGTGGATGAACAAAACTACTGGGGCCTCAATCTCCGGAACGAAATCAAATACAGCCTCGGCTCAAACCTCCCCCACTTCTACGCCGGGCCTGATTTCTATCGCTACCAATCCCTCGACACGGGTGACGAAATCAGCCTCGCCTTCGCTCCTAAAGTCGGCGTCGGCTACGGCTACCTCATGGACCGCAGCAAAACCTACCTTTTCTCCGACGTCCGTTACCAACACCACTTCGTCAATTCCCCCATCGACACCAGCCGCGATACCGTCCGCGTCATGCTCGGCCTGACCCAGCAACTGACCGAATCCTGGTTCGCCCAAGCCTACTACGAATATCGTTTCTCGGATTACGACGACCTCCTGGGCCGTGAAGACAGCCGCAACACCGTCGGCCTCTCCCTCATCTGGGAAGCCACCCGTAACCTCAGCCTTCGCCTCAACACCAACTTCATCGACAACGATTCCAACGACCCCAACGCCAGCTTTCAGACCTTCAACACCGGTCTCGGCTCCGCCCTCATCTGGCGCTACTAACCCGCAGACCCTTCCACGTCCCATCGATCAAGAGGGGCAGAAGGGCGCGCAGGACCGCTTCCGGGTGTGTTGCAATCGCTTTGGCTTGATGAGGAGGGATGAGCGTCTGTGTCAGACGCCGTGGGGAATGATGGGTGAACCGTCTGGCACACACCTTTGTTTGACCGGATTTACCAACATCAAGATTGACAGACCTTAGCTTAAATACATACTGGTCGGTATGCAGCAACCCAAACGCAATCCCGCTCTGACCCGCGAGAGATTGGTGACGGCAGCACTGGGTTTGATTTTAAAGAACGGCTACCACGCCACAGGAATTGATGCCATTTGTGCAGAAGCCGGGGTCACCAAGGGTGTTCATTTCGAAATCTGACACCCTTTAGCAGATACGTGTTATTGCGGTAGTATATTCGAACTTGAGCCCGTTTGATCGTGCATTTGAGAGGCTTATCAGTGCACACACGCGACTGATGTAGCAGGAGCTGGGGACGTTTCATCCGCCAAAAATAAGGGCTATAAAAAGCAACTTGTCCAAAAGACCAGCAACCACGTCGAGGCGGAGCAGAGATGAATATGAGAAATCATGCGACATGTGGACCTCAGCGTCATAAGTCACCCAATTGGGTGCAATTTTCTGATGATGCCCGCGAGGAGTTGTTTTGTCTCATTCCTTTCGGAGCCAGACGTTTTCCATACTCTGAATATCGCAAGGAGTCCGCACCAATCCAGCATCACTTTATTCTCCAGGCTTGAACTTACGATAACGATGAAACAGCTCAGATTGAATCAATACCTCTCCATCCCGTTCGAAACCCAAGCGTAAAATTCTTCTCACATGGGGTCGGGAAGGGGGGAGCAATATGGTGATGCTTTCAAATTTCATTTCATCAAAAGCGCACTCAAGAATCTTTGGGTAAACCGCAGAAGCGCATCCCCAAAATTTGGGATGTAGGACAAGTCCAAGGTCGGGCTCCCCATTCTCGGATTGCAATCCGCCCCAGCCTGCAAATTCCCCGTCAATGACGAAGCCATGGGCCATAACCGTATTCCAACCAAAGTTGTTCCTTGGCTTCCCGAAAGGCCTGACACTCGCCACGATCGAACACCCCGCGCAGCAACGGCATTTTACGCCGTACTTTTGGATCATTCATCAGTGCCATGATCTCGGAATCACCAATCTCCCTAAGATGCTTGAATTCAATGTTCATTCTCTCCATGGGATGCAGCTTTCCCGTTGTGTATTCGCAGTAAGCAAAGAATCAGAATGGCCTTAAGACACCTCCATAAAAATAAATTTCTCTCCCAAGGTAAGAATTTCAATCCTGCGTAAGTCAGATGGTTGAGCGATGGAATTCATCCTCCGCTCGAAACAAAACAAAAAAACAAAACTAAGCTAAAATATAATGAGACACATCCTGACAACACTGGCCGCTGCCTTGCTTCTGACTGGAAGCTTGCTTGCGGGTAACTCCGAAATAAATACGGCAGGAGCCACTGGCATCGCAATTAACGGCTATGATCCAGTAGCTTTCTTCACCGAAAAAAAACCTGTAAACGGGGATCCGGCCATCAAGGTCGAACACGCCGGTGCCACTTATCTGTTTAGCACCGAGAAGCATCGCGATCTCTTCGCAAAGAACCCGGAAAAGTATGCACCCCAGTTTGGCGGCTATTGCGCATACGGCGTATCGGTCAACGCTCTCTTCCCGGTGGATATCTCCACTTGGCAGGTGCGCGATGGCAAGCTCTACCTGAATCTTAACCCGGAAATACTCAAAGCCTTTAACAAAGACTTCGAGGGCAACGTCGCCAAGGCTCACACCAATTGGCCCAAAGTTCTTAATGCTTCCAAGTATTGAAACCCAAGACCGCTATAATCGAAATGAAAACACCTAAACCACACATCAGCACACAGGAACAAGCGACGAAGTTGAACCTTGGTTCCTCTCAACTGTTACATCATTTGGCCTCGGAGCATGTCGAGGGTGCTTACTCGGTGGTGGAGTTTATCTCCGCCCCCGGTGAGGGCGTCGGCCTCCACCTCCACGAGCACGAGGAAGAGCTAGTCTATCTGGTTCAAGGCACCATAGAGGTGCAACTCGGTGAGAGCAAAATGACGGCGCAGGCCGGAACATGCGCCCTCCTGCCGCGTGGCATCCCTCATGGATACCGCAACATCGGAACGACCGAATCGCGTCTCTTGGCAGTGCTCTTGCCGGGCAAGCTAGACGGCTTCTTCACGGCTCTGAGCAGTGAACTCCACCAAGACCGTGCTCACGATAAACCGATAGCAAATCTATGCCAAAGCTACGGAATAAAATTCATCAGCTGACGCACTCACCTCAAAGGAAATGACACCTATGACAACATCAACAATTCCAAGAATTCGCCCCCTGACCGACTCCGAAGCCTGCCCCAAGCAACAGGAACTGCTTCATCAGGTAAAGAAATCAGTTGGTGCGGTGCCGAACCTGATCTCAACTCTCGCCCATTCCCCGGCAGCAGCCAAGGCCTACCTCGCCTTCAGCCAATCCCTGGCGGGGGGCTTGCTCGATGGCCCTCTGCGTGAGCGGTTGGCTCTGGCGGTGGGAGAGAAGAATCAGTGCCGTTACTGCGTCTCCGCACACAGCATGCTCGGAAGCAAAGCCGGGTTGTCTAAGTCTGAAATTGATGCCGCACGGCGCGGCACCTCCTCAGATCCAAAGGTCGCAGAGGCGCTGCGATTCGCACGGCAGGTGCTGGAAACCCACGGACACATCAGTGAGGACGACTGGCAGGGGATCACCGCCGCTGGCTACTGTGAGGGAGAGGTGGTTGAGTTGGTTGCCCATGTGGCACTCAACTTCTTCACAAATACCCTCAACCATGTGGCCGGAACGGAAATCGACTTCCCTCTGGCACCCGATCTGGCATCATAACTTGAATCCAGCAGCGACACCAGAACCCCGCTTCAACGACTCTGTTGGAGCGGGGTTTTAAGGTGGCCGAATTTTACTTCGTAACCTATGAACGCCCGCACTCAACCTCCTGAAAGAGAAAGCGACGACAACTGGGTGGATCGACTGGCGACACGCATCCCGGACAGGGTGAGGCACTAGAAGAACTGCGTGCCCTGCTCCGCGCCTTCCTCACTCGCGCCCTCGTGAATCATCCCCGTGCCGACCCATTTTTTATCGATGACATGGCCCAGGAATCCCTGCTCAAAATTCTAAATAAAAAGTCCACCTTCAACGGGCGCAGTCGTTTTACCACCTGGGCCTACACCCTCGCCACTCGCACTGCCTTCTCCGAGTTGCGTCGTCGTGACTGGGGACACATATCACTGGAAACACTCCAGCTCGACCACGAAATCCACTCCGAAGTATCCTCAGACACCGGAGCACAGTTCGCCCAGCGTGACGAGTTACATCAACAGATGCTTGGATTGATCCAGAATCGACTAACCTCCGCTCAACGCACCGTGCTCCTGGCTGAACTCAACGGGATGCCGCAGGATGAGATCGCCCGCCAGACCGGACGCACCCGCAATGCCACCTACAAGATTTTTCACGATGCCCGTCGCGCACTAAAAAAAGCACTGGAAGAAAAAGGTGTTACCGCCTGCACCGTCACCGAAATATACAAGGACTGAAAAAACCTACCTTATGAAACTCACCCAACAACATGTTGACAACCTGCTTGGCCTGTTTCCCTCACCCGTGAAACGGAGATCAACTGCAACGAGTGCCTCGACCTAATGGCCGAATTTGCCGAAATACGCCTCAAAAACCAAAACGCTGCCCTCAGCTCTGGAATCTGTGGAACATCACCTCGCGTTATGTGCGGAATGCCGGGAAGAATATGAAGCTCTCCGTGACGCCTTGCAGTCCATGGCTCCCAAGCCCTCCAACTCATGAACCAGAGCGCGCACAAACTGTTGGCGCAAAAAATCGCGGTCTGCCGACTGTGCGCCGGGCAACTGCCTCATGAGCCACGTCCCGTGGTGGCCTTCCATCCGCAAAGCCGTGTGGCCATCCTGGGCCAAGCACCCGGACGCAGAGTTCATTCCAGCGGCAAGCCCTGGGACGACGCCAGTGGACGCCTGCTGCGACACTGGATGGGGGTGGATGACAAGACGTTTTACAACCAGCGCCTCTTTGCCCTGATCCCCATGGGATTCTGCTACCCCGGCAAAGGGCGCAGCGGTGATCTCCCGCCTCGCCCGGAATGCGCACCCCACTGGCATCCTTCCATTTTCGCCATTTGCACCCAACTTCGGCTCATCCTGCTTGTCGGGGACTACGCCCAACGAGCGAATCTTCCCGAGGCGGCGCGAAGACTTTCCCTGACCGAACGGGTGCGAAGTTATGAAACGTTTCTGCCTCGCTATTTTCCCTTGCCTCACCCCAGCCCTCGCAACCGTCATTGGCTCAGCCACAACCCATGGTTTTACGAATCAGTGCTGCCAAGATTGAAATCTGGGCTTGCCCAGAGTCTTTAGTGACTCCCACCAGAGCCGAGTTCGGCCCAACCCCCGCTTTTTGACCTAAATCACCGAAAAGAATGAAGATTGACAGACCTTAGCTTAAATACATACTGGTTGGTATGCTGCAACCCAAACGCAATCCCGCCGTGACCCGCGAGAGATTGGTGACGGCGGCGGTGGGTTTGATTTTAAAGAATGGCTATCACGCTACTGGGGTAGATGCCATTTGCGCGGAAGCGGGAGTCACCAAGGGAAGCTTTTTCCATCACTTCGCCAACAAAGACGAGCTTGGGCTGGCGGTGATTCAGTGGTGGAGCTGCCATGGCACCCGTGAGTATGCAAAGCGTGGGAGAACAAAAATCGACGATCCTCGCACA
>JAAUTS010000093.1 GCA_012031345.1 Blastochloris sp.
GGCGAGATCGAGTCATTGGGCGATGTGGGCGACCCGGGCGGTGTAGGGTTTGGGGTCGCCTTCCCGTTCGACAGTGAGGTGGCGGCTGTTGCTGACGACGTGGGCGTTGGTGAGGATGCGGTTGCCAGGGATGACCAGACCACTGCCGCGTCCTTTGCCAATATTTCCGGGGTTCCAAGGGCTGCGGTAATCGGGGAACTGAGCGGCGTTGGAAATGCGGATGACGCTTTTACGAAGTTCGGCCGGATTTTCCGCAGCATGGAGGGATGGGAGGAAGTGAACGGAGAGGAGCGCGAGCAGAGAGAGCAGGAGTGGTTTCATGGGAGAAGAGTAGAAAGTTTAAAGTGTTGAGTTTAAGATAAGAGGCTGTCGAGGACGGCGTCAGGGTCCGGGGCATTGAGGATGGGGCGACCGATGACGACGTGGGTGCTGCCTTCCGCGAGGGATTGTTGTGGGGTGGCGATGCGGGATTGGTCATCTGTGGCTGAGCCGAGGGGGCGAACGCCGGGAGTGACAAGCTTCATGGCTTCCGGGGGGAATTCGCGGCGGAGCAGGGGAACTTCGAGAGGGGAGCAGACGAGAGCTTGAACGCCGGAGGATTGGGCCAGGCGGGCGAAGTGGAGGACTTGACCGGAGCTGCTGTGATCGTAGCCGAGTTCGCGCACGTCGTCGTCCGAGAGATGGGTGAGAACGGTGACACCGAGTAGGGTGGTTTGGGGAAAGGGCAGGGCGGCTTGGGCGGCGGCTTCCATCATGGCGCGACCACCGGAGCAATGAATGGTGAGGAAGCGGAGGTCGAGTTGGCAGAGGGCCTCGATGCTTTTGGCTACGGTGTTGGGGATGTCATGGAGTTTGAGGTCGAGGAAGATGGCGACGTTTTTTTTACGCATTTCGCGGACGAGAGAGGGGCCGTTGGCGGAGAAGAGTTGGAGCCCGATTTTAAAGGTGCCGATTCGGCCTTGGAAGCGATCTACCCAGGAGAGGGCTTCCTTGGGGTCGTGAACGTCGAGGGCGAGAATGATTTGGTCGGGGGTCATGGCGGGAAAAATATTCAGTTTTCAGATTTCAGGTTTCGGTCCTAGGATGCCTGATGTCGCTCTGGCGGCAAACGTGAAATGAAACTCCTTTGTCCGGCCAAGATCAATCTTTACCTCCATATTCTGGGGAAGCGAGCTGATGGGTTTCATGAGTTGGAGACGGTGATGTGTCCGGTGGGTTTGTATGATGAGTTGGAGTTGGAGCGGGCGGATTCCGGGATTGAGTTGAAGGTGGAGGGGGCGGAGCTGGCCGGGGATGCGAGCAATCTGGCCTATCGGGCAGCGGCGGCAGTGATGGAAAAGGCGGGCCAGCGAGGGGGGCTGAGGATGCGATTGAAGAAGCGGATTCCGATGGGTGAGGCTTGGCGGGGGGGAGCAGCAATGCGGCCAGCGTGATTCAGGGGGTCAATAGGCTCTGGAATTGTGGCTTGTCCGGGGCGCAGGAACATGAGATTGCGGCGGGGCTGGGCAGTGATGTGAATTTCTTTTTGGTGGGAGGACCCGCTCTGTGCCGTGGACGGGGGGAGAAGGTATCGCCCCGGTCGCTACCGGCGGGTCGTTGGGTTTTGTTGCTTAATCCGGGGTTCGGTGTGCCGACGCCCTGGGCTTTCAAGTGTTATGGGGAGACGGCGTGCAAGCAGGGGCAGGAAGGGGGGAGTCTGGTTCTCCCGGATGGGGGGACATTCACGCTGAGGAATGATCTGGAGCCGGCGGTGTTCAGCAAGTATGTGTGGTTGGAGGAGGCCAAACGCTGGTTGCAAGGGCAGGGGGAGGTAGAGGACGCTTTGATGAGTGGGAGCGGGGCCACGGTGTTTGCGTTGTTGAGGGAGGGGGTGGCGGAGCAGGTGCGGGCTGAGTTGGTGGAAAAGACGCGGGCTTATTTTGGAGTTGGTGTTTGGTTGGAAGTCGTGGAACTATTGACGGCATCGGCTGAAGAGC
Organism: Blastochloris sp.; assembly: GCA_012031345.1. GTDB lineage: Bacteria > Verrucomicrobiota > Verrucomicrobiia > Methylacidiphilales > JAAUTS01 > JAAUTS01. The sequence continues at coordinate 1,977 of JAAUTS010000093.1, forward strand.
CGGGTGAAGAGCAAAAATGACGGACCTTATCGACATCATCCGCACCGAGTGTGTGCCGAACCGCAACTGCATGTTGACGGTGTTCGATCATTATGGGGAGAGTGGTTTTCTTTATTTCAAGGACGCGCAACTGATTGAAGTGAACACGGGCAAGCTTTGGGGGAACCACGCTTTGGGTGAGGTGTTCAAGTGGCGCTTGAGTTCTTACACATTGGGAGAGCTGCCGATCGGGATCAAGCGGAGCTTGTGGGATCCTTTGGATAAGTTGATCGAGCAATTTGCGGGGGAGGGAGCGGCGGCGGGGTTGATGGATTTGTTGCGGGACTTGCCGGATGGAGCGACGGGGCCGATTCCGACGCTGCGTCTGCATGAGACCAGTCCGCTGGCACCTTTGGCGGAGCGGATTCAAGCGGTGCCAGGCTTCTTGGCTCTTTTTCAGGAGGAGCAGGGATCGCTGGTTAAGTTGGCTGGGAGAACTCCGGTAGCGGCGATGACGCCGGAGTGGTTTGATGACTTTTACGCCAAAACGGCGGTCATGAGTGACAGTTTGGGTTCGGGGCTGTTGCTGGAGTGGTTTTTGGATTTGGAAGTTTGCCGTTTATGGAAAATTCAGCGGGGCCTGTATCATTTGATTGTGATTTCGGATTTGGAGTCGGATGCGGACGAGTTTGAAGAGACCTGTCGGACCTTGGTGGCGGAGGTGGTGCAATGAATGATCAACCTGCTCTTTCGCGGCTGTGTGAGCTGGAGGAAATTGCCGCGTGTTTTGTTTTCACCCGTGAGGGGAAAATTGTGGCGCGGGCCGTGCCTGAGAACTATACGGAGTTGATGTTGGCGCAGGTGACGATGGTTCTGGGGCAGGTGATTGCCTCGGTGGAAAAAACCAAAGTGCCGATGCGGGAGGCGCGTTTTGTTTTTGAGAGTTATGGGGTTTGGTTGAAGTTTTTTGGGTTCCGGCAGATTTTGGCGATTTTTTTACATCCTGGAACGCAGGCCAATCTGTTACGTCAGCCGATTAATCTGGCGATTGTGAATTTGGAAAAGGCTTTGAATCGGGATCAAGATGAAAGGCCAGTTTCCGAGATGGCGGAGATGTTGGCGGCCTCTGCGCATCAGGCGGAGTTGGAGATGCTGCGGGTGGAAGGGGTGGACACCAACGAGGTTTTTGAAAGATTGGTTTCGTTGACGGAATTTTTCCTGGGGCCGGTGGCGGTGGAGGTTTTGGAGCATGGCTTGAGGGAGAGGCAGATGCATCTACCGATTCAAAGTCGGAAAGATTTGGTGGAGTTGGTGGAATATTGTTTGAATGTGATGGACAACCCGGAAGTCAAAAAGGCTTATGCGGACATGGCGGATGATTTGATGGAGCGGGTTGAGCTGGAGATGGTGGGAACGGTTGAAAAGAAAAAGGTAAATGAAACGTCATAGGTTGAACCAATACGGATGGGTGCAGGGTTTGTCGGCAATGCTGATTCTGCTGGGGTGCTGGAATGGACAGGCCCAGGAGCAGGCCAAGGCTTCTTTTTCACAGGTGGTGGTCAAAGCCTTCGCCCTGGAGAACGAAAAAAAATATGCGGAGGCCTATGAACTTTATAGTCAGGCTCTGACCATTCGCGATGATTCGCCCACGGTATGGCTGCGTCGGGCGCATACGGCTTCCATGCTGGGCAAGGTGGATGAAGTGGCGGAGGATTTGAAGATCGCCATAAGCAAGCCGCCGATCAGCATGACCGATTATCTGACGGTGGCCTGGTTCCGGGCCACGGTGCCATTCGTTCCGCTGCGTGATGGGACTCTGGCGGTGACGTATGCTCAAAAGGCTCTACAGGAGACAGAGTCCATCGAGGCTTATGACGCCATGGCGGCGGGTTACGCGGAGATGGGGAATTTTACTCAGGCGCGCAAAATGGCGATGCAAGGGATCAAACGCTTTCCGGCATCTCCCCGGATTCCAGCTATGAAAGCAAGGGTGGAGTTGTACAATCAAAAGAAGACCTTTTCTGAAGTTTGGGGTCCGAGCGACACGGCCTTGCCCCGCAAGGTGCAGGACGCTCTCAAGACGAATTAAATTTGAGGCTGTGGCGGGAGGCTGGGGGCGTGTTTTATTTCATGGCGCAGGCAGGTTATTCACAGGCCAAGGCGGGGTTTGGGTGGGTAATGTTTGACAGATGGAGGAAGGTTCATAAATTTAATCGAATTAAGCAATTGGGTGCTTAAATGGGAGTAACTATGGAACATGCAATTAAAAGTGAAAAAATCGTGGTGGAACGCAAACAGTTCTTCTTCGATCTGAAGGAAAATGACCGGGGTCGGTTCTTGAAAATCACCGAAGACGTCAATGGGCGGAGGGACACCATCATCATCCCATCACCAGGTCTGGCGGACTTTGTCCGGATCCTGGATGAGATGCTGGAGTATGATGAGGAGAACGAATACCCCGCCTCAAACTACGTGGACGGCAATCGCTGAAATGGGCGGGTAAGAAAAGCCTTGGGGTTTTCCTGTTAAAGCCAAGTGTGACTTGGTGTTCTTTCCGTTTGTCGTGGTCCTGAAAGCCTAGGTCTTGCCGAAAACAAGGTGAGGGCGGGTCTGCTTATTTGTCTGTAGGGGTATAGTAATACTTGTAATAGGCGTAGTGGTAGTAGTCGGGCAGATTGGTGTCGATACAGTTGAAAACCAGGCCCAGGACATGAACCTGGCGTTGGTAGAGAATGTCCAGGGAATTGTGGGTGAGACGGGAGGAGGTGTGGGAGGCGCGCATGACCATGAGGACGCCATCCACCTTGGGGGCTAGGCTGGGGGTATCGTCGGTGGCCATGATGGGCGGGCTGTCGTAAACCACAAAGTCGAAGGCGTTGCGGGTTTCCTTGATTAAAAGGTCTGCGGCCGGGCTGAGGATCAGTTCGCCGACATGGCTGAGGGTTTTACCGCGAGGGATGAAGGAAAGATTTTCAACGGAGGTTTGATGAACGACGGAGGCCCAGGGTTGTTGCTGGCTTAGAACCTCGGACAGGCCTGGACTGGATGGTGTGCCGAGGTCCGCATGGATCAGGCCCTTGCGCAAGTCGGCGTCGATGAGCAGGACTTTTGAGCCGGAAAAGGCCAGGGTGGCGGCCAGGTTACAGGCCACGGTGGATTTGCCTTCGTTGGGGATGGCGCTGGTGACGAGCAGGGTTTTGGGGCGTTCCCGTCCGGTCTCGATGGGCATATACATGAGGGAGGAACGGATGTTGCGGAAGGCTTCGGCGTAGATTTGGCGGTCGTCGTTTTGATTGAGCACGGGAACGCGATCGGTGCCGGAGACGGGTTCGAGAGGGATTTGGCCGAGCACTTGTTCCTCGAAATGTTCGCGCAGTTCGGTGAAGGAGTTGACGCGGTCATCGATGCGGTCGAGTAGAAAAAGAAGTCCGATGCCTGCAGCCATACCCATGCCGAGACCGAGGATGAGGCTGGACCAGACGCCCTTTTTTCTGGAGTAGGCAGGGGAGGCGTATTCGAGAACAGAGATGGTGTTTTGGGAAAGGTTGCTGGCCACGTTGATGCTTTGCACGGTGCTGAGCAGTTGGGAGTAAGTGGTCTGGCTCAGATCGCGGGCGGCTTTGAGTTGGTCATATTCCACGGTTCGCTTGTTGGCTTCGAGAGCCTTAACCTGCCACACGGCGATTTGGCGTTCGGTGTTGGCCATGTCCAAGGCCAGGGAATCCCGTCTGGCTTTGAGCCGGCCCAAACCCTGGGTGCGCAGGATGTCCAACATGCGTTCCTTGCGCGAAATGTCCTCGCGAAGGCGTCCGAGCTTGGGGTGTTGGGGTTTGAGGGCGAGGGAAAGTTCGGCCAGTTGATTTTTATCGAAATCGAGATCTTTTTTGGCCTTTTGATAGTCCGCTTCCGGTCCGTCCTTGAAGAGTTCGCCGGCGGCATCGAGGGTGTCGGTTTGGCCTGAGTTGAGGGAAGTCGGTTCCCTGCTGCTACCTTTAAGGATGGTGTCGAGGAGTTGAAACTCCTTACGTTTTTCAGCCAGTTCCTTTTCCAGATTGACCAGATATTCCCCAGCGGTGTTGCTTTGTTCGCGCAGGAAAATCACATCATTATTTTTTTGGAAATTAAAGAGGGCGTCTTCCTGCTGTTTGAGTTCCTTCTGCAGTTTGTCCAGTTGTTCCCAGATGGAGGACAGAGTTTTGTCGGAAGTTTGATCTTTCATATCGTCTTTGAAACGGATGAAAGATTCCATAGTGGCATCGAGAAAAGCCTGGGTGTAGAGGGGATCGGAACCTTCCGCGGTCAGACCGAAGATGGAGGTTTTCGGGTTTTGGTAAGCGCGGACACTGACGGGGGAGGGGGTTAGTTCGGGTTTGGTGGCCTTGACCCGTTCCGCAGCGCGGCGGGCCACCTCCCCACTTTCCATGAGGGTGGTCTGGGTGCCGAAGAAATTGAAGGTTTCTTCTGAATAGGCGGCTTTGTCCTGAGCCAGGGTGGACATGCGGGGGGGGACCATCATGCGTGAACTGGAGACATAGACCGGGGCGGCTTGGAAAATTTTCACGCTTTGGTAGAGAAAACCTAGGCCGACGCAGATGGCCAGAATCCACCAGCGCCGTTTGATCAGTGCCTTGTAGCGATGAAGCTTGGTGAAAAAAGCCGCCGACCAGGAGGCCATAATGGCGGGCTGGGGCAGGGGGATGAAGGCGGGTTGGGGGTTCATGAGGTGGGGATACCCATGGGTTTAGAAATTGATCAGTTTTTCCGCGACAATGACCATGTCGCCTCCTTGCAGGATCATGTCCTTGTCCAGTTGCCCTTTTTTCAGGACGGCCCCGACATCGACGTTGAATTCCTTGGTGTTTTTGGGTCATCCCCGAGGCGGCGGATGACCTTGACCCTGCCTTCGTTGGCAAATGGCGCGAAACCGCCTGCGGCCAGGATGGCGCGGCTGACGGTGAGTTTTTCTCCAGAAGTGATATCGATGGGTCCGGCGCGGCCCACGGCGCCGACCACATAAACCCGGCCCAGAGAACCCATAAGCGGAGCGGTGACGAGATCACCGGGCTCCAGTTCCATATCCAGGTTGGATTCCCCGCCTTCCATGACTTTAAACATGTCCATGGTGAAGGTTTGTTTGTCCTCGGGTTTCTCACCGGTTTTACGCTCGACGCGGACATTGCTGCGGTCTGCGCCTTGGGCAAATCCCCCGGCGCGGAGGATGGCTTTGCTGAGGGTGAAGGTTTCGTCCATGGGGATGTCCATGGGGCCGATCTGGTTGAGGGCACCGGAGAGGTAGATTTTCCCGCGCACTTTGCGTGTTTGATCGATGGAAATGAGAACAGTGGCCCGGTGGTAGAGGTTTTTTTCCAGGAGTGGTTTGATTTCCATGGCCAGTTGTTGGCAGGTTTTTCCGATGGCCTTGACCCGTCCGAAATAGGGGACATTGATGTCGCCGGACTCCATGACGTTGAGTTTGACAGTGTCGTCACCGTCCTCGACCACGCGGTAATTGATTTGGTCGCCGAGTCCGAGGGGCGTCTTGTTGTCCAAGAGGGACATGGGATCAAGTCCGACGGGGCTGGAAGGCAGGGCATTCTGGAACGAGGTTCCGAGCAGGCTTAAAAGCATCCAGAATCCAAGGTTCAGAAAGCGGATGTTCACACCGGGTAATGTAGCCTCTCGGGGGCTCTCTGTCTAAGGAATTAGGGAAAACAGCACTTTCACAATCCGTAGTGCCGGGTGAAACTTACCAGTTGTAACGTAAGTCGAGACTGACGGTGTTTTGGTAGTAGTCCCGTCCAAAAATCTGGGACTCTTTTTTGGTGTAGTTGTAGCTCAGGGTGCTGGTAAGTTTTTTAGTCCAAGCGTATCCGAGGGAGACTCCGCTGCCGTAGCGGATGTAGTCATCCGAGGCAAAGCCGCCGGATTCATCCGCAAACTCAACAAAGGAAGTGGTGCTGATCATGACATGACGCATGACATTCCACCGGGTGTTGTAGCGGACTTCCCAGATTTCCTCGAAGTTCGAGAAAGTGCCCAAGTCGACGCTGCGGGTGACGCTGAGATCGTGGGTGAAGTGGCGGTTGAGGCGATGGCTGACATCTCCGTTAAGGGAGTAGCTGGTCAGGTCGCGGTCGTCCCCATTCAGGCCGCCACGATCAAAGCTACCCAGTTCAAAGGAGGCTCCAGCTCCGGCGGAGATGTTTTCAGTGATTTTAGAGCGGATGAAGGGACCAACCGAGAAGCGGGTGCCATCGTTTTGGATGTTACCGTCATAGTCGTTCAGGCTGGCGTTGGCTTGAACGCCGACAACGGTTTCCGGTCCGAGTTGGAAGGCCACGCGGCCTTTGGCTCCCTGGGTGGAGCGGTCGAGGTAGTCGAACTGATCGGTCATGGACCAGTAATTTTCCTGGTAAATCCCCAAGGTGAGCTCGACGTCATTCAGATCCCAAGTGCCGTCCACCCCGGCCCGGTTGATAAAACGTCCAAAATCCAGGGTGTTGCTAAGGGCTCCGTTGTCGATGGGATCCTGTTCGTAGCTGATGTAGTCGTAGATGTTAAAGCGGAAATCTCCGACCACGATGTCTAAGTCCGCACCTGTATTGGAATCGGCACTCAGGATGGGGGCGTTGCTGTCGGCTTGTGAGTTGTTAAGATATTTATTGTAAGAGATGCCCAGCCCAACTCGGAGGGTGTTGGTATCGGTCACGGGCCAGACGGCGGTCAAGTTGGTGTAAGGGCTAAAAATAATGTCATCCAAGCGATCAAATTCGGAGAGGTTGATGTTATCGTTATAGGTCGTGCGCAGCCCGCTAACGATTTTGAGTTGAACGGGACCTGCCTTGACATTGTAATCTTCGGACTGTGCCGAGATATCGGGACAAAGGAAGGAAAAGGAAAGGACCACCACCCCCAGAGCTTGGAGGGGGTAGCATCGAGGTCGTCTCAAGCCGGGATGGGGCAAGTTTTCAGTTTTTACGCTCATTTAGATCGGTTTTGAGACTCTAGGGAAAATGTCGGGGCTCTGTCCATCCTCTTTTTATTCACAGAAACGACAGATTTTTGGGCGTTTTAGAGGCTTTTTCAAAAAATAAGCTTGTCAGATAAAAAATACAAGATGCGAGATTTGTGTGTTTTGAGCGAGTGGCGGAGCCTTTCGGAAAGAGATCATCTTCTTAGAACGTCCGTCCGAGGAGATTGGACGCTTGATTCTTTAAGAGAATTTCAGTAGTTTTCGTCTATGGGGTATTCCATGGCTTGTGTGCATCGTCAACTTTTTCTCATCTCCTTGACCGCTCTGACCTTCGTTTCGGGCCTGCGGGCGCAACTGGTCAATCCGAGTCATGAGCTGAAGAAGACGCCTTTTTTAAGTCTGAGGATGCGGGAGGAGTTTCCAGTGAATCTGGCGCAGGCCAATTTAGGTGCCGAGATCACCAGCACGCGGAAGACGGATTTGGTGGAGTCTGTCTTGGGGACTTTGGAGGGTGAGGACGGTAACAAATCGGAATTTGGCCTGATTTCCGCAGACAGCAGCATCTCCTATCCGCTCCCGGTAGGGGACACTTCCTTTATCGTGCGTCTGCCTTTTTTGAGTGCGAATGACCAGTTCACCTTTATGGCCACCAACGGAGGGGAAGGCACGGTCACGGTCTCGATGGCCTCCAGTCCGTTGGACTTTGGTGATGCCAAGTGGCGTCAAGTAGCCAAGCCTCATCCCTTTAGTGGCAGTGGTTCGGTGCAGGTGAAATTCCCCATGACCGAGGGTTTGGTGGTTAAAATTGATTTCAAGATGAGCAAGGCCGGACGGATCGCGGGCTTTGGCATCTTTGGAGAAACGCGGAACACAGGTCTGGTGGAGAAACCCCAACAGGTCAAGGAGACCCAGCCGATTTCCCAGATTGTGAATTACGATTATGCGGACATGGCCACGAACATCTCCAACGTCTCCCATGTCTCTTCCAAGGGTAAGGAAAAAGATCTGGCCCAGGCCAACAACATGATTGATGGCAACATCAACAGTTATTATGAGTTTGATCCCGCCGATCCCACCCCCATCGCGGTGGTGGATCTGGGTTTTACCGAGTCGATCCGACGCATCACCGCCAACTACGAATCCGCACCCGGTAAAATCGAGTTCTATGTCTTGAACAAGTTGCCCAACACCAATGAAGAAGTGCAAAACGATGGGCAGGGCCCCCAGTTGTTGATTCTGCCGCCGGACTTCTTCGAAAAAAACAAACCTTTCCGCGTGACCGATGCCGATCCAGATAAGCGGCGTTCTTCGACCACCTTCGACCTGACGCCCATGCGTTACATCATGTTGCGTTACGTGCCCGAGGGGTATCGTCCTGGTGCTGCGGCGTTGAATCTGTCTCAGGACCCCTCCACTTATCTGGCCGCCAGTCCGGGTTCTCTCCTGCCCCTTTTCCTTGCCCAGACTCTTTCCTCCCCGCTCCCGGCCTTTCGCATCATTGAGGTGAATGCCTTTGGGAACACGGTGCGTCGCCGCTACGCCTTGGATCGTTCCAGGGAACGTCGTTTGAGCGAGGCGACGAATCCGGAAACCAACATTCCGAAGGATCCGCCGACTCTGCCCCCTCCCCCCACACCTCCCCCCGTCAGTCCCTAACATTCGCTGGATCGTCCTGGGTAGAGCTTGGGTTTTGAGAGGGTCGAGGGATGTTCCTGGCATCCTTTATGCTTTTCTCAGTTCAACCATGAGGAGGTAGGAATGTTGAAGGCCAATTGTCGGGATCGTTTCACTGCGGAAGACTTTGAATTTATGATCCGGGCTTTGGCGCGACGGCGTGAGGATGCCGTGGCACTGGTGGATTTGTTGGCGGACCAAGAAACCCGCGACAGCCTTCTGGATCACGAGGCGGTTTATCAGGAGCTGTTGGAAAGCTGTTCCTGTCTTAAAGTCTCCCCTTATTTTTACTTCTATGTCCTGACGCGTCGTGTGCTCAAGGGCAGTGGGTTGACGGATCGACGTTTGGCGGATTACCTGGCCTTGATGCTGAGCGTATTTGGGCGACGTGCCGCCGAGGAGTCGGGCGCAAGCGACGCCACCGGACAGCCCTATCTTTCGGATCTGCTGATCGCCCTCTCCAAGGCGGGTCCCCATGAAGGCTTCCTGCTCCGGGCGCATGTGGCGGACTGCTCCCTTTTTATCAGTGGAATTTTCGCCGACCGGGTCAAGCAGCGGGAACAACATCGCGGGGGACCGGGTCTCGGCTTTTACGAGGAGATCGGGCAGAGTAATTATCATTACGTTTCCCGGCATCGTTTGGCCAGTCAGGCGGAGTTGGAGGAAACCTTCGCCCAGCTTGCCGGACATTTTCATGAAATTCGCTGCGCCCTGAATCACCTGTCCGGGAATCTCCTGCATCTTTCCAAGGAGGACCAGGATGCTGCGTTACTTTTGCCGGGATGACTTTGTTGTCGGAAATCCAAGAGGTGCTGGAACGGACCTATCGGCCCTCCGGCATACGTTTGGAGGATTGCCTGATCAGTGCCCGTCGATCGCAGCAACTCACGCAATGTCTGGAGCAAAAAGATCATGAACTCAGTCCGCGAGCCCGCACGTATCTGCGCCAGCATGAGGGCTCTCTCTATATAGGTCTATATTTTGATCCTGGACTGATTGAGGAGCTGGAGCGACACGATCCCCGGCAAACGATCAGTCACCACAACATCGTTTCTCTCATTTCCTTTATAGAAGAGATTACTCACGGGGTTCATGCCGCCCTGGCCTTCCATGCGGGGTGGCGGGCCTTGGATTCCGAACAATTTGCCTGCAACCTGGAGATGCAGGCCAGAGTGGACACCTACTGGGTGCTGCTCCGCTACGGTAGGATTCTTTGTGACGGCCCTATTCCCGAAAAGCTTCGCCCCTGGATTCAGGAACGATTGTTTGGGGATGAACAAACGTCCTACGCCAACCGTGGACTTCAGCGCCGTTATCTTTGGGCCCGGGAGGGCGCCCGGTGTTTTGTGGGACTTTGTGAACGAGCCGACCCGAAACAGCGCTCCGCCTGGATCCGTGAGTTCCAAGGACTGAGTCTGCTCGGGAAAAAAAGGTTTTTACGTCGGCACGGGGTGCTCTGAGAGGCCCGGACGGGAGTTGGGGGACAGGGTCATTTTCCGGGACAACAAAGGACAAGCTTGCTTCAACTCCAAAGCAGCGTTAATTAAGAGCATGATCGCAGTGACCCGGGATGAAGAGAGCGCCAATCAAAAGTTTCGCGCCAAGCTTAAAAAATACGTGGAGTCAGGAAACTCCAAGTGCATCAAGGTCAAATCGACCCCAGCCCCCGGTCTGCTTTCCTCCAAAAAAGGCAAGGCCAAGTCCAAGAAAAAAAAGTCGGATACCGTCATGACCACCCTGGGAGAGTTGGTCAACATTCCTGAACACGACATCACCCATCTTTTCAACAACGAGGCCATGCTCGCCGTCAGCCATGCCATTGAAGACATGGCCTCGGAGTATCGGGAAGGAGAGTTGATTTCCACCTTTCAACGTCTGGAAAATTTCGGGCCTCAAAAAAAGCGTTACGTGGGGTTGTCGAAGGACTTGGATGCCGTGCGGGTCTGGGGGGAAGGCACGCCGCCGAAGGGTTGCAGCCGGATTGACTTCATCCCGATTTTCCGGCCCGAACTCATGCGTTACTGGGTGGTGCTCTTCGCCAGTCCCAAGGCTAGTGCTGTGTTGGTCTGTCGTCAGGTCAATCAAACCGATTCCTTTCAGAAAAAAATCTTTGCCGGGTTCTACAGTTTCAACCCCTTTCTGGTCGAATCCATCCGGCGCCAGTTCAATCTCATGAGTTGTGGACTGGACTACATCGTCAACGAGTGGGAGAAAGATTATCACTTCGGATCTCCGGCCTTGAAGGAAATCAATCGCTATTTCCAAACTCCCACCGACCATGCCTGAGTTCCCTTCGACGGAGTCGAAGCATCTGGAGTTGGCTCAGGCTCTGACCAAACGCGAGAGACTCCGGGCGGAGGGCAAAGTGCTCGTTTTCACCAATGGCTGTTTTGATCTTCTGCATGAAGGCCATGTTCGTTACCTGGAAGAAGCCCGGGCGGAGGGCGATGTTCTCTGGGTCGCCATCAACTCCGATGCCTCGGTTCGTCGCTTGAAAGGACCGGGTCGTCCCGTCCGTGCGCAGGCCCGGCGGGAAGAACTCCTGTCCCGTTTGGAGTGCGTGGATGCGGTTTTGATTTTCGAAGAGGAACACGTCACGCCACTGCTGCTCAAATTATCGCCCGATCTTTATGCCAAGGGAGGGGATTACAATCTGGGAACCATCGACCCCGGCCTGCGCGAAGCGCTGGAGAAAAGCTGCATCCAAGTCAGATTCCTTTCCCAAGTCCCCGGCATCTCCACCACCCTGCTCCTGGAAAAACTCAGCCCGGAAGAATTGCAACGTCTGAACCATTCAGGTGCTGTGGCAACGTGTCCAGCCGCTTCATAGCAGCAACCCCAGAAGCTGTTTTTAAGGTTATCAGCTAAGATGCTCGTCTGTGCGGATGAGACAGCCACGCGACAAACTAATTCAATCTCTTGCCCATTCTCCGACCCGCCTCAAAATATTCACCTGATTGTCACATCATGTTAGCTGTTGAAGTTGAGGTTTTTGCGAAAGGGCAAAAAGGGTTGTGAATAACTTTCACTTTTTTTATTTTGACAATTTCCAAAGGGGGGGGGGGGGGCAGGATGCGTGCCATGTCTAAACGCAACATATTTTTTATGGCACTTCAGTGATTTCCGTGGGATGGGAATCAAGTGTTTTGAGGCATGAGTTGAAGTTTGCCACAATAAAACAAGATGCGAGTGCGCAGACTTTGGAAAGATCTGAACCCTCTGGCATTTGAGATT
>JAAUTS010000094.1 GCA_012031345.1 Blastochloris sp.
GTGCCCGTCGTGCTTGTGCTGCCGATAGCATTTAATGCCGATTGCAGGCTGTTCCGGGCCGCCAAGGTCTGCGCCTCCATGCTTTCCGCACGGCTGACGAGCAGGGCCAGCTCCGCCACCGCTCCACTGCTGGCATTCCCCGCCGCCACGATCAGCTCTTGGATCAGGCTGTTCAATTTCTCCGCCAGAACCAGTCGAGCCTCCGCCCGGCCCAGCTCCGCCTGCGCATAACTCAGAGCGTTGCTGGAAACATTCAACTCCAACAAGGCCGCGTCATACTCCGCCTGTGCCGCACGCAAGGCCTGCAGCAGCGGATGCGCCCACTCCTGATCCGCCACCTGCTGTAACAAATCCGCCAGATCTGCCGCCTCTTGCGCCGCGTCCAAATCCGCCTGTGTGATGCCCAGGCCCGCCGTCAAATTGACCGTGCCCAAAGCCGAGACCAAATCCACCGTGATCGCATTCCGCGCAGTCACCGTAATGTTGCCCAAGGCCGCCGACAAATCCTGCAATAGAATGTCCCCCTGCTCTTCCAGGGTGATGTTGCCTAACAAAGTCTCCAACACCGCCTCATCCACATCAGTCAAAAGTGAAATCGAGCCCTGACTATCAACAGTCAGCAGACTGGCCGTGACCAAAGTTCCCGCCACCTGACTCACAGTGCCCGTGGCTACCGTCAGCGTGACCGTGCCTGTGTTGGTCAGGATGCCATTGACGAGTAGATTGCCGCCCAGGGTCACGTTGATCGTGCCGCCCAAACTGACCGCCCGCGCCGTCAGGTTGTTCAACTCACTGATCGTGATGTTGCCACCGCCCGTGCTGGTCGCACTCAACCCGTTGACTTCTGTGATCAAATTCAGGTTACCCCCGGCTGTCGCTGTGAGTTGGTCCCCACGCAAAATGCTGGCGATAGGAAGGATGTTTCCCTCCGCCGTTAGCAAGATGTCCCCCTGCACTCCCGCGTCAATCGTGCCATAGAGTAAGTCGCCCAAGCTGGTGCCCAGAGTGATGTCTCCCGCGTCCGTGCTGCCGTTGGAGTCCACCAAAACCGCCGTCAGGGTTCCCCCGGCCTGAACCGTGATCGGAGCAGAGTTCGTCTCCAAGCGGGTCAGGGTGATGCCATCCGTCTCGTTCAGCGATAAAGAGCCCGCGCTGCTGAAGACATCAGCCGAAGCCACTTGGGTCAAGAGTTGAACACTGCCCGTGGCCGTCACCGTCAGCACATTCCCCTGCACCGTGCCGGAGGACTGACTGATCGCGCCATCCAAGAGCCGGAGATCCACATTCCCATTGCTTCCGGCCTGCATCCCGCCCGTGATGGCCAGGTCTCCACCGTCGATCTCCACATCAATAAAACCATCCGTCGTGAAAAGCTCCTCCACGATCAGGTCGCCCTCTTGCTCCAGACTGAAGCTTCCCGTGCCCGTCACCCGAGCCGCCAGAGACTTGACCTTGGTCCGCAAATTCTGACTTTCCAGAGAACGCACCGACAACCGGTCCACCTGGATCAACGCCAGCCCCACCAGAGTGATCGAACCCGCCGTCGCTTCCAAACTCGCATCCCCATCCGGACCCAGATCAATGTTATTTATGGTCAGATCGCCACCCGCCGTCAGCACTAGATCATTGGCTTCACTCAGGGTGTTGGCCGTGTAATCAGCAAAATTCAAATCCCCCGTCGTGGTCACAGTCAGGCTGCCATCCTCCACAAAAAGATCATCCACCGCCACATTCAGATTGCCCAGTTGCGCGATACTGACCGCACCCACTCCGCTGTTGACCACGTTCAAAGTAGTCACTTCCGTCCACAACGAAATCCCGCTCGAAGCCCGCGCTTCCAGATAAGAAGCACGCACCCGGCCATCCACCGTCTGAATCGCTCCCTGAGCTGTCAAATAAACCGATCCCAGGGTGCCCGCATCCACCACCCGCTCCTGCAACGGTGCCGCATCCAAAAAGAGGTTCCCCGCCGTGCTGCTGAGTCGTATCACATTTTGCGCCGAATCCGACAACATGCCCGCATAAGTCACGGTCAGTTCGCCCACGGCACTGATGTCAATCTCGTCCCCGCCACTCCGCACATCAATCAAGGTCAGGGCATCATCTTCCCGCAGGAAGATGTCACCCGTGGTCGAGAGCAGTTGCGCCGTTGCCACCTTGGTCACTAAATTCATGTCCAGCAGCGAAGTCACCTCCAGCCCGGCACTCGTCACCTTGCCACCCACCACGCTGCTCACTCCACCTAGGGCGGCCAAAACCGTCACGTTGTCCCCGGTCACTTCATCCAGTTCGAGACTGCCACTCGCACTCTCGATCCTGATGTTTCCAATGCTGGTCACCGCTCTCTTCACCAGCAGATCATCACTTTCCAGAATGCTTAGGTTTCCGTTCTGAGTGCTCGCCACCAGACTTTCCACCGTCGTGTCCAGCACAGCGGAGCCGAAGGCACTGGCCCGGAGTTCCCTCGCAAAAATTTTCCCGGTCAAATCACTGATGTTGCCCGCCGATTCCAGAATCACGTCCGACAAGAGACTCGAATCCAGAATCCCCACCGCCAGATTACCTGAGAGGGTTCGCAGATTGATCTGACTGTTCACCCCGTCATCCAAAGCCACCACACGGGTCGCCGTCAGATCCGAGCCGGAGGTCACCGTGATCGGACCGCGGGCCGCTTCCACGTCGTTGAGGATCAACGCATCCTCTTCCGTAATGGTGATCGATCCCAGCAGACTGCTGCGCGCATTGAGAGAACTCACCCCGGTCAAAAGATCAATCGCATTAAACGCCGTGGCGTTGAGATTCTGTCCCCGCACACGTCCCAAAGCCTGGCCCGTCGCAGCGTCCACCGCCTGACGGATGCGTCCGTCGATGGCATTCAACACCACATTGCCCTGCGCGGTGATGGTTTGGATGCTCAAATTCGATCCGGTCAAAATATCGATCCCGTTGACCGCATACAGACCGCCCGTCAGAGAGATGTTCCCCGGCCCAACCAAACTCGCGGCCAGAACGGAATCCGTCTCCGACACCACCACATCACCCGATGCCGTCACCAACAAATTCAATTCCGCCACCGTCGTGAACAAATTCAAACCCGTGGCCGAGCTGGCAAAAAGTTTGTCGGCAATGACAATCGACTGGTTGCGGTTGACATTCAGCATCGTGATGTTGCCGTTGGCACTGTTCAAGGTCACGTTCCGCGCCGGCGTCACATCCACCCGTCCCAGCACCACATCGTCCTCCGCCCACAAAACAAAGTCCCCGTTGGACAAATCAATCGATGCCAGTTCCACCGCGCCATTTTCGCGGATCACCACGTTGCCGATGGCGGTGGTTTTCAGGCTCTTGATGCGGTTGACATCCGTGAACAACTGCACGGCATTGTTGCCCACACCCGGATTTCCATCCGCAATGACTGACAACTCATCCGCCGTAATGAAGCGACCCGCGCCGAAACTTCCCGCCAAATCCAAAATGCGTCCCGATGCATCCAGACTCACATCCCCCAAGGTCCCCGCATCGATCCGACCCACCCGCAAATCAGCCAGACTGCTGTGGTGGTATTGAAGGATAGATCGTTCTCATTACGATCCGTCAGGGAGACCGCACTCTCCACATCGAACAAGCCACCTGCCGTGACCTGGGCTGCCCCGTCAAAGATCGTCAAATCCAACACCAGCGCATCTTCCTCCGACAGGAAAATGGAACCACTGCCCGTCGTGCTCAGGTTGGCCCGCGCCACCTCTGACAAAAGACTAATGGAAAAGCCCGACTCTACATTCAGCGTGTCCGCCCGCACCATGCCCAGGGTCTGACCAAAGCCTCCCACCACTCCCAAAACCGAACCGCTGCTGTTCAAGGTCAGGTCACCCGAACCACTGTCAATGCTGGTGATCGTGATTGTCGCGTTCACCCCGGTTCCCTCAAAACTCAGGTCACCGCCTGCCCCCACAAAATTCGTGATGGCAAAAGCCCCGTCATTACTCAACTGCAGCGAGGCCGTGCCGAACATCCGTCCGGACAACAGGTTGACCGCCGTCTCCACCACCGTGTTCTGTCCTGCGCTGATGTCAAAGGCATTGGCCGTCCACACGCTGGTTCCCAGATTGCTCACCGTGCCGGAGGCGGCATTGACCGAAATTTGATCATCGACCGAGACCGTTCCCGTCGCCGTCAAAATAATGTTCCCTCCCAGGGTCCCCGCATCCGCCCGCAGATCCGAACTGCTTCCCAAAGCCTCCAACACCCCGGCTATCACCACCGATCCGATCCGCGAGGCACCCAACCCCGCCGTCAACCTGATGATTCCATCCGATCCACGATCCGAGGTCAAAGATCCATTCACCACCACGTCTGAAGCAGCCCGCAGGTCAATCACCTCCGCCACAACCCCTAAGGTATCCGCCAAACTCAGGCTTCCCGCCAAAACCGACGCGCTCAAAATACCGCTCACGTCCAAGCTGTCGCTGTCACTGTTGAACACGATGCCCGTGTCCGCATAAAGCTGTAAATCCGAGCCCCAGCTCTCCAGATAGCTGGTCAAAACACCCGTGCCACCTTCACTGCGACCCGCCGTGATTGAGGCAAAGCCGATGGCCAATGCCGCCAGGTCCGCGTCACTGATCGACAAGACCCCCGTGCTTCCCGCCTGACCCTCATCTCCACCGATTTGCACTCCCGCACCCAGGAACTGGTTGCGGAAGACCAGGTTGCCCGTGCCCGCGATTTTTTTTGTCACCCCGGCATTCACCAGATCCACTTCATCTGCCGTGAAGGTGATGTCCCCATCCAGCCCCGCAATCGCACTGCCCACCAGCACCGCGCGTCCTCACCCAAAAGCTGTAAATCAATGTCCCCCTTGACTGTCCGCATCCCTTCGATCCAGGTCCGCAACGCATCCCCGTCACTGCCAAAGGCTGCCGCGTAGGCCTCCTCGATCACCTCGTCCATTTCATCGAGAGGTAGAGCCAGACGCGCCACTTCCAAATCATCCACCTCCGTCACATAAATATTTCCACCCGCCTCCTCATCATAGGTGAAGGCCGCCAGCCGGGCTGCGTGGATCATGATCCGACTGCTCCGGGCTCCGATGTCATTCTTGGCCACCAGGACAATGTCGCCCGTAGGATTGACCAGCATCTCCCCAGGATTCTGCCCCTGATAATTCAGGATCGACCCGCTCTTGTTCATCACCAAAAGCGTGCCGGCATTCCCTTGGCTGTCCGGTTCCAGTCGCAGCTCCGCATCAATCAAAATGGATTCAATCTGTGTCGGCGTCGGATTGCTCACCGTCAGAACCAAATCCCCGCCCTGCTCTACCTTGATCTTTTGTTCAAAAGAACCGAACGACTCAGCTCCAACACTATGTTGTCCGCCTTGATGTTGTTCAGGAAGCGCACCGTGCCCGCGATGACTTTCAGGCTTTCCCCCAAATCCACATAACCGTCCGCATCCGGTGTGCCCGCTCCCAAATCAATCGAGAAAGTTCCCAAATCCAAAATCAAATTCTCAATGTTGGCTCCGTTGGCACTCAACACCTGCTGCCAGCCATTGATCACCGCATCCCGGCTCGGATTGAAATTCAAAATCGGCACGGTCGGTTTGATCAACAGCGTGTCCTTGCCCGTAGTGCCTGTCTCCACGATGCGATAGAAAGAGTTGTTCGGGCGCACCCTCGGATCCCCGTCCGCTAACAAGAAGTCATAAGTGTCGCCACCATTCCCACCCACCAAAGTCACATCACGCCCGCCGATAAAGGCACTGATGGCAAAAACATCATTCCCCGTTCCGGCGATGAAACGATTCACCGAATTTGCCGTGTTCGTGAACACCACATCGTTGCCCGATTGCACACTGGCCGTGAACGCTCCCAGGCGGAAGGTCAGGTTGTTCGTCACAGTGGAGAAATCCAGGATGTTGCCGTCCTCGAATTCATTGATGCTATCGCGACCCCATTTGTTCGCGAAAATATAGGTGTCGTTCCCCGCTCCTCCCGTCATGGAGTCCCGACCCTCGCCCCCGTCCAGAATGTCCCCCAAAGACCCCCCCGTCATCACATCATTCCCCTTACCCCCCTCGATCGTGTTTAGGTCATTCGTCGCTCCGCGCAGGTCATCATTACCCTCGCCTCCACGCAACACATGTCGGCGCCCAGAACCCAACATGGCCGTGGCGTTGATCGGCGCGATCAAGGTGTCATTCCCCACCCCACCGTCAAAATCAATCGCAATATTCCCCGTCAACAGGGACAAATCAAAATAGTCATTCCCCAACTTGGAGTTGATGATGATGCTGCTGACCCCGGTGAAATCATTGAACGCCGTCACGTTGGGAATAAACCCGCCCGGTGCCTTCCCTCCCTGAGCCAGCAAATAAGCAAAGCCTCCCTGCGTGAAGGAGGTGAAGAGCTGGGCATCATTCGGCAGACTGGAAGGCAAAACGCGATTCCAGTTTGAATTCATGTAAAACACCCGGGTCTTGCCTTGATAGGTGGCAATGACAAAGACCTCCCCATTGTCGATCTGGTTGTAGAGTCGATTCGGGGCGCGGTCCCCCACATTCAAGGTCAACACCCCGGAATTCAGGCTGCCCAGATTGTAACTGAACAACATCTCCGTGATCTCCCAACGGAAGGAAAAATTATAAAGTTCAAACTGCTTCTCAAAAATCGTCCGGGTAAAGAACCCGAAATCAATCACGATTCTGACATAGATGAAAAACTTGCCACTGATAACAAAGGCTATGTCCACCGGGGAAAAACCCTGTCGGGACAACCCAACAATTTCATCAAAAAACATTTTTCCGTCGTTGTCCGTGTCATGCCAGTCGAACTCAATCCGGAACTGAATGTCAAAACCCACCCCGATTTCCACGATGCCGAAAAGCGTAATGCCTGCCTTCACCTCCAAGCCAAAACCCAGCACAAACTCCGGCCCCTCCCGCAATGCCGCCAGGTTGTTGTTGGGATCGTTTCTCGGATTGGCAGCGGATCCTCCTGTGTTCTCCGCATTATACCAGGGCCCCTGGGAATTGGCCACGGAACTGCCCGGCAGCTCACCCGCCAAGCCATGCAAGTCCTGGAAAAAGAAACCGCGATCACTGATCCCAAAATCAAAATCCACCAAGGCAAAGAAATACGGCTTCACCTTGATAAACAAATCCGCCACCTTCGGCACCCCCGCCAGCGGATATACGATGATGAATTCCCACTCCACCCGGAACTCCACCGTGGGCAGGTCAAAGTTAATGATGGTCGCCGCCTGCCCCTTGGTCACACGACTCAATTCCACCGGATCAAAGAAACCCCAGTTGATACCCCCACCGTAAATACGCTTGGCCGTTTTCTTTTCCCTGGACACCCCATTGTATCGATTCGCATTGGCCTTGTCCGCCGCCGCCGCCTTCTGCCGGTTCTTCAACTCATCCTGCTCGTCATCATCCGCAAACTGCGCCCTTCTTTTTGCGGCATCTTCCCGGATGGTGGCGTCATTTTTCCACTTGTTGATCTCGCCTTCAGACTTCCACCCATTCGTCGTCGAATATTGCTTATACTGCTGCTTATACGGCTCAAATCGATTGGCGTTCGCACCCTGAATGCTCAACAAGGCCAGCTCCGCCCTGCTCTTCGTGCCCAACATCCCCCCTACCCAACGCGTGGAGTAAGCGTCCGCCACGCTTCCAATCTTCGAAAACGGTCCCACCCCTCCCCCGGCCAGTCTCAAAGTCTGGTAAACAAAATCAAAAACCGCATCCAAAATTTCCAAAGCAATCGCCAATGCGGATATCGCCTTCTCCGCCGCCAGCAACTTGGGATTCTTCTTCACCTTCAAAGCAAACTGAATGGCCAACTCCGCAAACTGCAGCGGCGTATAATACACCCCGATCGTGGTCAAGCCCGGCAGCGGATCGGTCAAGAAATCCAAAACCGTTTTCAGCGCCGCCACCGTATACATGAACCCAAGATTCCTCCCCAAAAAAGTCTGTGAGGCGTCATAATCAAAACGAAAATCCAACTGCCGGATCACCGCCACTCGCCCACCCGGATTCACACTCTGATTGACAAAGCTCGGCAGGGATTCACCTCCAAAAGTCAAAACCCCGTCACCCACCCGATAGAACACCTGGTAGTCATACTCAAAGGGTGACATCGAACTGGAACTCGGCACCACCGCAATGGTCAGATCCAGATAACTGTCCGAATGCAGTGCCGTGACAATGGGCAACTCCGTGACTGAACTCGGGCGCCCCAGCCCCTGAAGCTCACGCAAACTGACCCGGCCATCCGTGCCCGTGTCATTGAAATCCAAAACCAACTTCCCGTAAGTCCCACTGAGATTGTCCGCCACTCCCGGAACAGCACGTCGATCCGTGATCCAGGCATTCAATGGCGTAGCCCCCGTCACATCCACTGCCGTCAATCCATTGGCCACCGCCCCGCGCGTGAAAGCATCGCGGATGGGACGTCCATCCGGCCCGAAGTTCCCCGTATTGGCATCCAGATAAGCCCGGAAATCAATCTGCAAATCCCGCGTGTTCGGATTGGCATCCGCGTCTTCCTTGATATAAAAACCATCCTCCAAATCCACCCCGAATCTCAGATCCCAGGCAAAATCCAACTCGATCGTCACACCATCCGCCGTATTCTCCGTTCCGACTTGGAGTCTGGAATCACTGATCTTGAAGCTGTCCAAAGTATAATAACTGGATTTACGCAGCTTGATCACAAACTCTATCGCGTTCACCCCGGTCGGAATGTCGTCGTCGATTCCGGGATTGTTCAAATCCTGGGTGATGTCATAGGGCAGCACCGTGCCCGTCGAATTCAACAACAACACCTGCACCGCATCGGGATCAATCGCCCCGCCGCTCGTTTTCAACAAAAAGTCCAAGCCACCACTGGCTGGTCCCAGCACGTTGTTGATCTGCGTCTCAATGTCCAACAAGGGATTCAGCAGATCCCCACGCAAGGTGTTGCGCAGCGCGTCGGTCAGCTTGCTGCGGAATTCCTGAATAAAGCCCGTGTAATCCGCCAGTTTGGTGTCGATGACAGGCATGTCCTCCAGGGCCGTGACATCAATCAACGATTGAGTGACAAAGAGAATGTATTCGAGCGATTCAATGAAGAGCTGGGCTTCGCTGCGGAACTTGTCCAAAATATTGACCTGACCCAGATAATCATAAACTCTGGGCAGATTGTTCCAGTTGAAGGACACACTGTAAGGCTCCGCCACCGGATTCAAAAACGCCGACAGATCTTTGCTCGGATTCACCGGATCATTGAAATTGTTGATATAAATTTCCAGCGATCCCAGCGGCTTGTTGACAATGCCCCTCAGCTCAGGCTCCAACGTCAAATTGCTTGTCGGTGTGCTGATCGATATGGGCAGTCGGGCCGAAGCTCCCCCCACAAAACTTTCCACCGCCGTGGCCGCAAACCAATCCGCCACTTCCAAATCAAACTCCCAATCCGAACTGCCCAGATTCAATATATCCGAGCGCAACGTGAACACATGCGCTTCACCCGTGCGGTCCCCCGCCGTCGTCAACAACCCATGCGTCCGGCCAAACTCCACCAACACCCGCAGTTGATCCAGTTCCGCCTCCTCATCTGCAAAATCCACCCGCGTCAATATATAAGGCGTATTCGCATCACCGAAGTCCGTCACCACATACACCCCATTGTGCGCCGCGTCCGTCTGGTTCTTCACCAGCACCCGGTCTCCCTCCAACAGCCCAATCCCATCAAAGGCCCCCGCCGGAATTCCTCCGTTCACATTCCCCACCAACGTCGCCCCCACTCCAAAATTGCCGTTGTCGTAACTGGCATTCAGCACCTGTGTGGTCGCTGCATACACCGTCCAAGGCAGATAATGCCGCCCATCCACTAATCCAAGCCTGAACTCCGCTGGCTTCGCCTCAACAAAGTTGATCGATTGCACCCCAAGCTCCGTGATCGTCTCCGGTTGCTTGAAACTTTTGCCCGCCTGTCCCCCCTCCGTCACCGAAATCAAAACATGGCTCAAAACACTCACCGTCTTGACATTGCCCGCGCGTTCCAACACCCAGGCTGTAGAAGCATCCCCCAAGGTCAGCACCCGGTAAATTCCGTTCTGCACCGCGCTGGTCTGACCATTGATCAAAACATTCTGCCCTACCGCCCAATTCGTGATCCCACCCACCGCCAGCGTATTGAAACTGCCCAACGCCGTCGCTGTCAACCGACCCTGCAAATCATCGTAAGTTGCCGCCAAAGACCCGCTGCTCGTCGCCCGCACACTCGGCACCGCCGTCTGCTTCAACACCCAGCGCGATGACGCCCCACCCAAATCCACAATCGTATAGTATCCGTTCGCCGCCGCATTGGTTTGATTGCGCACCAACAGGATCTCGCCCGCCACCAGATTCGTGATGCCATCGATCCCCGGATTGTTCAGACTTCCATCCGCATTCGCCGTCAGCGTGCCCGCCACCGCATTGAACGTGGCTGGCAACGGAGTTGAAGCCAAAGCCCGCACCGCTGCAGGCTGCTCCGCCCAATCCACCGTTCCCCCCGTGCGCAACAACTGCCAAGAAGGCGCATTATCTCCCACTTCACTAATAATATAATAACCATTCTGCCGGCTGTCCGTCTGGTTCTTCACCAAAATGAAATCGCCCTCACGCAGCGTCGTGACTCCATCAATCCCCAGACTGTTCAGATTGCCCGCACCCGTCAGCGATTCGTCCGTCGCGTTATAAACGCCATTCAAATTCCCCGTCGTGGCCACCCGGGCCTGTCTGGTGTCCTCCACCCAGGCTCCGTCCCGGTCCAGCCGTATTTTGGCCCCGGTCACCGTCATTTGAGACACCCCTGCCGGAGTGGTGAACGTCACATTGGCCGTGTTGGTCAACAACAGCTCGGTCACTAACTCCGTGCTGTCATACATGAACGCCCTCGGCGTCACCACCTCATCGTCGGCATTGATCAGTTCAATCCCCACATCCACACTGAACCTGCTGCTCAAATCCAGACTCAAATCATTGTTGTTGGTCGAACTCAGCGTGGAAACCCCGATCCGGTAATCCAGGAAAGGTGCGTTGGCCGATTTTAAACCCAGCTCGGAAAGATCAATGTAGGCCGCATATTCCGTTTGCAAAACCTGCACAATATCCAACGACACATTCAAAACGAGCTCATCCCCGTTTTCCACCAGTGCCAGCTCAAATCCCTCCCCGCTCGCCGTCAGGCCCAGCTCACCCCGCAGAAAAGCTTCCATGTTCTGCAAACTGAAATTGGACAACTCCACCAGCGACACCTGATTCAGCACCCGATCCAACTGATCCGCCAAATCCAACAAGGCCGTCGTGCTCGTGCCCAAAAAGGGCAGGGTCTCATAAAAACGGCTGAACTCCGCCGCGCCCTCGGGATCATGCCTCTGATATTCCCGGAAGAAATCCGCCGTGGCCCGCAACGCCTGCACCACATCCGCATGGCTTAACCGCGTAATCCTATCCAGATCATCCATCTCCACAAAATCCACCCCGGCCACCCCCAGATCGAAGACATCGTCAATGTCATCATACTCCAACACAATCCGGGAGGCCGCCGTCAAATCAATCGCTGGATTTACCCCATAATCGAGACCGTCCACCGTCGTGTTTCCCAAGTCAATTCCCCTCACCTGCAACCGCGCCGTGTTCCCCTGCAACGTCGCAAAATCCGTCGCCTCCTCCTGCGATTCCCCCGCATTGATCAGAGTCAAATCCGTCAGACTGAAACGGGTCACCCCGGCCTCCACCAATTCCCCCTGCACCCGCAGTGTCAATCCAGCGTCGTCCCCGTGCCCGCCTCAAAATCCACCAAACCCAGACTGCCATTGAAAAATAATTTTCATCCTCATCCACCAACACTGCCGACACCACATCCGCGTTCGCTTGGAACAGGAAATTGTCCACATAACCCTCCGCCCCCGTATTCCTCACCACCAGTGCAGGTTCATCCGTCATCCCCAAATCCACCACCGCTCCGCCCTCCCCGTAAAAGCGGAACGTCTGCACCGTGTCATCCATCACCTCAAAACCGATCTGCCCGGATGTCGCCGCATACACCCGCACCAACCCATCCAGACCCGCCGCCGTCAAGGCCGCCCGGATATCCTGCACCAGATCCCCCGCCCCCGTCTGGTTGTCCAGCGTGGAAGCCGCCGTCACCGTTGCGCGTTGATACGCCCCTCCATTGAAGGAAAAATTAAAGACCGCATCCTGACTGAATTGCCCCGTAAAAGGCGGCAACGCCCCCTGAGTCCCCATCTCCCTCGGACTGTTGGTGTCAAAGTTCGCCCCGCTGAATCCCATCCAGGCATAAAAATCATTCGAGCTGTCTTCCAGATAACGATCCGCCAAAATTTGGAAATAATTGCTGTCACTCAGATTCCCATCCACCACAAAGGCCAGCCGTCGATCCCGCTCCGCATCCCGTTCTCTCACCTCCACCCGAATGATCTGTGCCCCTCCGCTCATCAACAGCGGAATCAACTGGATCTTCCCATTGATCAAATCCGCCAGTTGCTGCAAATCCGTAAAGCTCTCCGTCTCCGCTGCATCGATCGTGATCCGATGCCGCATCCCGTCGTCCAACAACAAATCAAACTCCGCTCCCGTCTCCAAAACCCCATTCCAAGCCACTTCCACCACATTGTCCTCATCATCCAAATCCGTGTTCACATAACCCGACGGCGGCTCGATCTGAAGATCAGGACGGATCTCCGTCTCGGTGATAAATTGCGTTCCCAAATCAAAACGAATCAACACGTCCCGGTCCACCCCCACCTCGGCATTCGTCGTCAACGATATCCCCAACCCCTCCTCCGCTCCACCCACGCGCCAAATCCACCAACACACCCTCCTGAATCCCAAAATCGTAGCTAAACTCAATCGGGAAAACAAACGAGGCCTCTGCCCCCGCTTCATAATAAGCCGTGTATCCCGCCCGAATCAGCGAGTCCAACTGCGACCCATCCCGGTTCGGGTCCCTCAACAACGCATCCATCTCCTGGATCGTGCTGAACCGGGGGCGCTCCACCTCGGAACTCGTCACCATGGAGATCGAATTCAAGGTCTCCGTCGGCCCCGCAAATCCTAACACCTCACTCCCCGCCGTGCTCCTCAGCGTAAAGCTCTGAATCTCATTCGCGCCCGTCCCCGGATTCAACACCATGAAGATCAGCGTGTCGCTCGCGCCGTTGCCGTCCCGGTCGGCATAATTCGCCATGATCCCCCTGCCCGCCGTCTCATCCAACAACCCCGCCTGCGTCAACGCCAAATTGATATCCTTCGCCAACTCGTCAATCTGTTCATTCTGCTCCACCACCCCGTTCGAGAGGTTCCCGTTTAAAAACACCTCCACCGACACACCCCCGTTCACCGTGACAAAAAAAGAGGGTGCCTGCGCCGTCAACACATCCCCCAACGCAAATCCCATCGGTGCCACATTTCCGCCCAACACCAGGGAGTATGTCCCCTCCAACGCCACCAAACGAAGCGTCTGCACCCCGCCCGCCGTCTCCACCACCTGCACATCCACACCCTTGGCTGATTCAAAAATCCCATAAGGCCGCTGATACAATCCCGCCTCCGCCAACGCCTCTCTGATCTCCGACGCCAGGGCATAGGCCGAATTGTTATCCCCACCCAGCGGCTCCACCGTCACCGTCACCGCCGCTTCACCATTCCTCGAAACCGAAAAACTGAACGTTGCCGGATTTAACGTCGCAGGCGCGTCGCTGGCCGAGACCGCCAC
>JAAUTS010000095.1 GCA_012031345.1 Blastochloris sp.
GATGCCAAAACGAACAACATTTTGAACACCATGTATGACTTTGTGAATCTCTGGAAAGCCATTGCGGAAGCTCCCCGAGGCAAGGCCAAGGGGATGAAGGGGGAGTTGTTGGAGGCCGGGCCAAGGTGTTGGATGAGCTGGCTCATTTGCAATACGACAAGGAAGCCATCGACGAGATCATCCGGGGAAATTGAGAAAAAGGTTTCGAGTTACGGGTTTCGAGTTGGTCTGAGCAGCTTCTCAGTTCAGATCTTAGGTTCTAAGCCCCATTCCCCAGATCTAGTTTTGAGCGGCGCTGGCACTGTCCATTTCAGCGTAAAGTTTGTAGAAGCGGGCGCGGGCGTCGGCGTTGGGGATTTGGTTGCCCACTTCGGCCACGAAGGCCAGCCACTGTTCTTTGGGCAAGGGTTCGGAGGATTGGATGGAGAAGTGCTCCAGACTGCGGGTCAGAACGATGGCGGCGGAGTCAGCGCCCAGGGAAAGTTCGAGACAGTCGCGCAGCCGGGCCAAGAAACGGCCCCAGACGAGGTGGAGGGTGGGGCGCAGTTTGGTGGTGATTTTGGAAAGGCGCTTGGGGCTGGGCACCATGTCTGTGACGGCCCAGAGGCGCGTTTCTTCCGAGGCGGCGGAGAGGGCCTCCACGTTCTCCGCCATGGTGGCGAGGTAGTAGGGGGAGTCTTTTTCTTTCATCATCATGAGAGTGATGCAGGCCCCTTCAAACTGGAGGGAGATTTCCGAGATGTTGCGTTGGACATTCGAGTAGCCGGAAAAAAGTTCATGCACGATGGGACCGAACTCTTCGAGATGTTGGTAATTGAAGCGCGGGTTGAGCTTTTGAAAAAAACCGTCGCTTCACGGAAACGACCACTCCAAGAATGCCGGGGCGCCCCAGGAGAGTTTCGGCGGATTTAATCAGGTGAGGTTTCATCTTAGAAACGCTGAAAGGCTTCGGCCAAGGTTCCTGCGTTCAGACTTTGGTAACCCATCACATCGTCCTGGGCGCGGATGTGGAAGGCGAGCAGGGCTTGATCTTCTTTCAGGAGAATTTTATGGGGCTGGCCCAGACCCAGGGCGTTCCCGGCGGAAAAGGCGTGGTGGTTGAGGTAGTCGAACTCCGCGAGGATTTCGTGGGCCTCCTCCTGACTTTCGCTGTTGAGAACCTTGCGATTCTTGATGGTGAAGTAAGTGGGGCTCTGGGTTCCGGGCAGGTGGATTTGGGTGTCGGCCTGCAGGGCGGCGTCCATGAGCAGCTCGGTGGTGCTGAGGCGGAGAGGGTCATGGGACGACACGGCCCCCACTTCGAAGCGGAAAGTCAGGCGAGGTTCTTTGAGCAGGCGGGCGAGAGCGCTGACGCCGCTGAGTTGGGAGTAGTGGATGCGGCAAACATGGCCGGAGTTGAACTCGAGCGAGCCCGGCGTGTCGTCCGGTCCTTTGAGATGGAGATGGCCGGTCAAATGTCCGCCGCTCAACATTTGCAGAAGATCCGTGACCTGAACCCCGGAGTGAAGAGTGATGGTGCCTTCCATGACAAAGTCCTATTTAGTCCAACGAGGAAGGGAATCAATGCCGGAAATGGCGGCGTCCGGTGAAAATCATGGCCATGTCTGCGGCGTCTGCGGCCTGGATGACTTCTTCATCACGCACACTGCCACCGGGTTGAATGGCGGCGCGGGCACCGGCCTGAGCGGCGGCTTGGATGCCATCGGCAAAGGGGAAGAAGGCATCGGAAGCGATGACGCTGCCTTGCAGGCTGAGGCCGGCTTCCCCCGCTTTCCAGACGGCGATGAGGGAGGAGTCCACGCGGGACATTTGACCTGCGCCGACGCCGAGGGTGCGGTCCGGTCCGGCATAGACGATGGCGTTGGACTTGACGTGCTTGACCACGCGCCAGGCGAAGCGCAGGGCCTGGAGTTCTTCGACGGTGGGTTGCCGCCGGGTGACGACCTTCCAGGTGCTTTCATCTGCGGGTTGCACGTCGCTTTGTTGAACGAGCAGAGCTCCGGTGACGGATTTGTAATCGTAGGCGAGGGCAGGTGCCTGATAATGGTTTTCCATCAGGCGCAGATTTTTTTTCTTTTGCAGCAGTTGCACGGCGTCCGGGTGGAAGGAGGGGGCGATGATGACTTCGGAAAAGATTTCGGCGATGGCTTCGGCCACGTTGAGGTCGAGAGGTTGGTTGACGACGATGATGCCGCCGAAGGGGGCTTGTCGGTCCGTGGCGTAGGCTTTGTCCCAAGCTTCGCGAAGGGAGGAGCCTGCGCCGACTCCGCAGGGTTGGTGTGTTTCAGGATGGCCAGGGTGGGTTGGGGGTCCTGGGCGAATTCCTGGATCAACTGCACGGCGGCACTGATGTCGATGATGTTGTTGTAGGAAAGTTCTTTGCCGTGGATTTGTTGAAAGTGTTGGTGGAAGGAACCGTAGAGGGCGGCTTGTTGGTGGGGATTTTCCCCGTAACGCAGGGATTGAGCCTTTTTAGCCAGGATGCCGGAAGTTTCCTGGAGAACGGGGTTTTCCTTTTCACAAACGGAGCTGAGATAGCCGCCGATGAGGGAGTCGTAGTGGGAGGTGTGACGGAAGACTTTGGCGGCGAGTTTTTCGCGGGTCTGAACCGTGGTGTCACCGTGTTGTTCGAGTTCGGCGCGGACCAGGGCGTAGTCGGCGGAGTCCACCAGGACGGTGACGCTGCGATGGTTTTTGGCGGCACTGCGGAGCATGGAGGGACCGCCGATGTCGATATTTTCGATCAATTCCTGATGGGACACGCCGGGTTTGGCCAGGGTTTGCTCGAAGGGGTAGAGGTTGACGATGACGAGGTCGATGGCTTCGATGCCATGTGCTTGTGCCTGGGCGACATGTTCGGCGTGGTCGCGGAGATGGAGGAGGCCGCCGTGGACTTTGGGGTGGAGGGTTTTGACGCGGCCTTCCATCATCTCGGGGAATCCGGTGTAGTCGGAAATTTCCGTGACGGGCACGGCGTGGTCGCGCAGGAGTTTGGCGGTGCCTCCGGTGGAGATGAGTTGAATGTCCCGGGAGACAAGAAAGCGGGCGAAGTCGAGGAGGCCGGTTTTATCCGAAACAGAGAGCAGGGCTTTTTTAATCATAGGGAGTAGAATTCAGTTGGGATAAGAGAGGGAGGGGGAGATGCAAAGGATTTTCAGGTCAAGTAGAGCCCATCCATCGTAATGAGCAGTTTGTTTCCTGTGCTTAGAATTTCAGTTTCACACGACGTTTGCCGGGGATGACCTGACCGATGACGTAGGCTTTGGTTTGGGCAGTGATTTTGGAGGCGTCTTTAGGGGAGACGACGGCGACCATGCCGATGCTCATGTTGAAGACTTGGTAGAGTTCCTCACGGTCGCAGGCGCCGCTGTCGGCCAAGAGTTGGAAGATGGGGAGCATGGGGTAGGAGCCGATGTTGATTTCGACATCGACATCCGGGGGGAGGATGCGCGGGATGTTATCGACAAAACCACCTCCGGTGATGTGGGAAAGGCCTTTGAAGGTCACGGTTTTGGAGAGTTTCTTCAAGAGAGGTTGGTAGTTGATGTGGACGGCGAGAAGGGCGTCCCCGAGGGTCTGGCGGCAGCCGGGCAGGACCTCGTCCAGGCGCATGCGTAGTTTGGTGAAGATGATTTCGCGGGCCAGGGAATAACCGTTGGTGTGGAGGCCGGAGGAGGGCAAGCCGACGAGAAGGTCGCCGGGTCGGATGCCGGAGCCGTCGATGGCTTTTTTCCTATCGACAACTCCGACGATGGTGCCGACGAGGTCGTTAGTCTTCCCCGGAGTAAATACCGGGCATTTGAGCGGTTTCGCCACCAATCAGGGCGCAGCCGGCTTTTTGGCAGGCTTTGGCCAGTCCGGCGATGATTTCTTTAAAGACCTTGGGATCGAGTTTTCCGGTGCCGATGTAGTCGAGGAAGAAGAGGGGTTCGGCACCGACCACGGCGATGTCATTGACGCAGTGGTTGACCAAATCCTGGCCGATGCTGTTGTGGCGGTTGAGCATGGCGGCGATTTTGAGTTTGGTGCCGACGCCGTCGATGCTGCTGACCAGCACGGGTTCCTTGATGCCTTTAAAACTGGCTTGGAAGAGTCCGCCGAAGCCGCCGATTTTGCTTAAAACCTCGGGACGATGGGTGGATTGGATACGGCTGACCAGGCCGGATTTCAGGGAATTTCCGAGGTCGATATCGACTCCGGCAGCGGCGTAGGCTTTGGTGGAGGTGGTTTTGCTCATGAAGTGGAGACATTTAAGGGGAAGAGGAGGAGCTAGGCAAAGATAAATTCGGGATGAGTCGGGGATGCTTTTCCTCGGTTTGTTTTGGAGGGGAGGGGAGTAGAGTGAATCGTGTCATTTCTGTGACATTTTTTGTTATGGTGAACAACGGATTGCCCTGAGAGAGCGCCGGGCTTAGGGTCGGAGTATGAAAAAGGACGAGATACGACGTTCCGTGGTGCAAAAGGAAAAGCGCAAATTGCTCAAGGTGATGATCTTGTTAGCCAAGGTCTATAAAAAGGGGGCCAAGAGCAAAGAGGAGCGCGTGGCTTACGATGAGTTGATGACCGAGCTGAAGGGCTCGCGGAAGAAAGTTTGAGTTGCCCTGTTCGCAGCCTCTCGGATTTTATCCGCAACTGTCGCCCTGGCTCAGGGACTCGATGAAATACATCTCGGTGTCAGTCTTACCTTTTACGGGGAGTGGGCCGCGGGCGGTGGTGAGGGCGCGGCCTGCGAGCATGGCCACCATCTCGGAGGAGACGTTGATGCGGCCCGCTTCACTGGAGGCTTCGAGGCGGGAGGCGGTGTTGACGGTGTCACCCCAGATGTCGAAGGCGAATTTGCGTTTACCCACCACTCCGGCCACGACGGGTCCGGAGTGGATGCCGATGCGCAGTCCCCAGTAATCGCGGCCCTCTGCCCGTTTGAGTTCCTGGCGTCGGGTGATGAAGGACATCATCTCCAGAGCGGTGGCGGTGATGCGCATGGCCGGGCAGTCCTGGATTTCAATCAGACCACTGACGCAGAGGTAGCCATCGCCGATGGTTTTGACTTTCTCCACGGACTGGCGTTCGGTGATGTGATCGAACTCGGTAAAGCAGACATTCAATTCATCGAGCAATTCGCGGGGTTCCATTTTTTCTGAAACGCGGGTGAAGCTGGTGAAGTCGGCGAAAAGGACGCAGACCTGGGGGTGGAGGGAGGCGGGAGCGGAGCCGAACTGTTTTAAATCTTCCACCACATGATCGGGCAGGATGTTGCGCAGAAGGTCATCGGTCTTGCGTTTTTCCTCACCCAGAAGTTTTTGACTTTCCAGGAGTTGATCCTGGAGTTTGACCGTTTCGACCAAGTTCAGTTCATGTTCCACCAGATCACCGAGTTGATCGAGGAGTTCGAGTTCCTCCGGGCTGAGGTCGCGGGGCTCTCGATCCATGAGACAGAGGCTGCCGACATTAAGTCCGGCCCGCGCCTGGAGGGGGCGTCCGGCATAAAAACGGACGAAGGGATCGCCCAGCACCATGTCGTTTTGGGCAAAACGCGCATCTTCGCGGGCGTCGCGGATGAGCATGATGTCTTTTTGCAGGATAGCATGGCCGCAGAAGGATTGTTCGCGCGAGCGTTCGATCTCGCAGAGACCCTGGCGGGCTTTGAGCCATTGGCGATCCTGGTCAATCATGGAAATGTAGGCAATGGGAACGCGGAACAACTTGGCCGCCAGCCTGACGATGCGGTCAAAGCGCTCTTCCGGGGCGGTATCGAGGATATTCAAGCGCTGGAGAGCCAGGAGGCGCTCGGCCTCATGATCCGGGCGAGACAGCAGGGCGGGGGCAATCATCAGAAGTATAAGATGGCAGAGAGAAGGGGGCAGGCCAAGGGGGATTTTACGCAGGGCGAATGCACTTAAATTTCAGAAAGAGGAGGGAGTTTAAACCACGAATCCGACATGTCGCGAGCAGGTGGACACTAATTTACACGAATTTAAATATAGTTTTTTTCTTTGAGCGGCGGGGCGGTAGGGGGTGGATTCGTGGGGCTTCGTGGTTTAAAAAGGTTCTTGTCTGATTCAAACAGCACAGACGTAACAACTTTTAGTGCGGTTGCCTGGGATTTTATGGGGGCGGCAGTTCCGGGGAGTTGGAGAATGTCTGGTTGTCATTGGCGGATTTCCTGATAGCACGAGGGGATGTCCGATGTTGTTTGTCTGCCTTGCCGCCCTGGGTCGTCACTGCCTGATTTTGAGGTGGTGGCTTATGCCAATGGGGAGGTGGAGTTGTTCAAGCTATCGGATTTTCGCGGGCGTTGGCTGGTGTTATTTTTTATCCGGCCAATTTCTCCTTCATCTGTCCGACGGAACTAAGTGAGCTGGCGGGGAGGGCGGCGGATTTTGAAAAGCTGAACGCGCAGGTGGTCAGCATCAGTATGGATTCCGTGTTTGTCCACAAAGCCTGGGTGAACAGTGACGTGCGTTTGAAGGACATCCGTTTCCCCATGGTTGGGGACAGTGCGGGTCGACTGAGCCGGGCCTTTGGCACCTATTGTGACGCGGAAGGCTTGAGCAAGCGTGCGACTTTTCTGGCGGACCCGGACGGGTGATCGTGAGCATGGAAATGTGTGACAACAGCATCGGGCGCAGCGCGGAGGAGTTATTGCGCAAAGTGGCGGCGGCATCTTTTGTGCGCCAAAATCCGGGCCAAGCCTGCCCGGCCAGTTGGAGGCCGGGCCAGCCTCCGGTCCGCTTGGAGCTGAGCCAGTTTAGATTTTAATCCACCACCTCAAAACATCATCACCTATGAAAATTATCAGTGAATTTAAGGAATTTATCACCAAGGGCAATGCCTTCGACCTGGCCGTGGGGGTAATCATCGGAGGGGCTTTTACACCTGTGGTCAACTCGATGGTGGAGGACATCATCATGCCCGTTGTCTCGATGGGGGTGGGGTCCACCAATTTTGAAAATTTATATCTTCCGTTGAGCAAGGGCGGGGCGGAGGCGCTGGCCAAAGCAATCGAGACGGGCGGCCCGCTGCCCACGCTGGCTCAAGCCAAGGAATTTGGAGCCATCCTGACCTATGGGGTTTTTCTTAACACGCTGGTCAGCTTTTTCTTTCTCATGCTGGGAGTCTTTGTTCTGATCAAGATGGTCAATGCGTTTCGCAAGCCCGCACCCAGCCCTGCTGCGCCGGAACCTGCCCCGGTGCCGGCAGACATCGCCCTGCTGACGGAGATTCGGGATTTATTGAAAAAATAAGCAGGTGGCGGATTGTTTAACAAAGTGGATGTGTCCTTGCCTAACAAGAAAATTTGGTCATGCTGGAGTCTATGAGCCTGACAAAGCAGAAGGTGGTCTGTCCTTCTGAAGAATGAGTGCGACTTCCCCCAAAAACAAGGATGTCTGGTCCTATTTAATGCCCTATCTGGTGGGTCTCAAGGGCACCTTTCTCCTGGCCATCGGCATCAATGCGCTGCATGGCTTCGCCGTCACGTTTCAGAACTTGGTTCCCAAATACCTGTTTGATGATGTGCTTTTGGCCGAGGGCCTGGAAATGGAGGAGCGTTATCGCAGGCTGGGTCTGTTGGTGTTGCTTTATCTTTTTGCCTCGGTGGTGGGACGGATGCTGACCTGGCATCTGAGTTATCGGATTTTCACGAGGGTGCGGGAAAAGGTGTTGTTGGCCATGCGATCCCGTTTTTTCGGCACATCAATTCACTCTGTCTGCGCTTTCACAATCGTCACAACAGCGGGGAGCTTTACAGTTATCTCTTCGGCTCGCCTCTGGCGCAGATTCAGCAATATCTCCATCAGTTTTCGTTGATGGGGCCCGGGGCGGTTTTTATTCTGATCAGTTCGGTGATTTGGGTGGGTTTTTGGGACATCCCCATGACGCTGCTGCTGGCTGCCTCGGTGGTCAGCAGTGTTTTGATCATGAATCATGCCCGCAGCCAGATGAAGGATCTGCACCGCGATTTTCAGTCGGCGGAAGGGGAAGTGACAGGGCGGGTGGCTGATTTGATCCGGGGTTCACGCGAGATCAAGCTTTACGCGATTGAGGATAAAATTGTGCAGGATTTTCAGGTGCAGGCCGCCACCATCAGCCAGAAAAGCATCACGCGGGACATCCGGGCACATGTGCAGTTCATGAAACAGGAGACGGCGGGTTATGTTTTCTTCAGTCTGCTTTGTCTGTTGGGAGCCTGGCGCTATCTGCATCATGGGCTGAAGGAAGGGGAGTTGTTGGCGTATCTGGCCTGCTTCAGTGCCCTACAGGGTCCTTTGCAACAGCTTTTTCAGATTGCCACGCTGAAAGGTTCGGCCCAGGCCAGCTTGGAAAGAATTCAAGCGGTTCTGGACACAGGCAGCACCACGCCTGATCCGCAGTCCGACATCCTCCAACTGCCGGCGCGGGGCGCGATTCATTTTGAAAAATGTCGGCTTTTCCTACACCTCGAAATCCACGCTGGAGAATCTGAACTTAACGATTCCTTACGGACAAAAAATAGCCCTGGTTGGGCCGTCCGGGGCGGGGAAAAGCACGATCGTGCAGCTTTTGCTGCGTCTATATGATCCACAAAGCGGGCGCATCCGGATTGAGAACGTGCCTTTGAATCGTTGTCTGGGAGCGGATCTCCGCCGTTGTTTCGGGGTGGTGCCGCAGTCCCCCTATTTTTTCCAGGCCACCCTGCGGGAAACCTGCGTTTGGTGCGACCGGATGCGGATGAAACCATTCTACGCCGGGCCTGCCAGCTCTCCAATGCCTGGGAATTTATTGAAAAACTCCCGGCCGGCTGGACACACCTCTGGGAGAAGGTGGGGCCACACTTTCCGGCGGACAACGCCAGCGCCTGGCCATCGCCCGCATTTTGCTCTACGATCCGCCCTTCTTTATTTTTGACGAAGCCACCAGCGCGCTCGACACCGTGAGCGAGCGGTTGATTCAGGACGCTCTCCAGCAATGTATCCTGGGTAAGACGGCTATTTTTATCGCCCATCGTCTGGCCACGATCAAGGGCTGTGACCGGATTCTGGTTTTGCAGGAGGGCCGGATTATTCAGGACGGCAGCTACGAGCAACTTTCCGGGCAGCCGGGCTTGTTCCGGCAAATGTTGGATTCCGACCTTCGCGCTTCTGACGCGGATTAAAAAAGGTCCCTAACTGATTTGTTAGCTTGCGCTCACAGTAAAATACTTCAGCCTCCTGAACAACGCTCCCATGGCCTACAGCACCATAGATATTCTTCAGTCGCTGGCCCACGCCCGGGCGGACAGCCATCTTTATTTTGCGGTGTCCGGATTCAAGGCAGAGTTATGGATTCAAAAGGGACAGTTGCGGCGAATTGTGGCCAGTGAATCAAGCGCGTTGATGGAATACCTGACCTTAACCCTCCCCACCATCGTGCTGCAACCTCTCTACAGTGAAACTTTTTTGGAGCACACGAAGGAAACGGTGGATTTGAATGAACTGGCCTTATTGGCCGCGCAACAGGCGGATGCCAAGGCGGAAGATGTCGCCACGGCCAAAATTGGCGGAACCAAAAAGAAGAGGGCCACCATGACGCCCAAAATTTTGTATAGTGAAGTGTTTTTCAGCGTGGCCATTCCGTTGATCTGCAATCAGACCCCCAACGAACGACTCATCATTGGAAGGGATGTGCGGAACTGTGCCATCGCGGTGGACGACACGCGGGTCTCGCGGGAACATTGTTGTGTGGTGCGTAAGGATGAAAATAAATATCGGGTGATTGACCTGAATTCGACCAATGGCACCTACGTCAACGGTTGTCGCATGACCA
The DNA here is from genome assembly GCA_012031345.1 of Blastochloris sp. Classification (GTDB taxonomy): domain Bacteria; phylum Verrucomicrobiota; class Verrucomicrobiia; order Methylacidiphilales; family JAAUTS01; genus JAAUTS01. Next base: position 9,784 of record JAAUTS010000095.1, read on the forward strand.
TGGCTGAGGCGCAGGCGGGGGACTTTCTCCGCGTGGGGGACCACGTCTTCGCGTTGAGTTGAAAAAAGGCGGGTTGGTTGTTTTTTGATTTGATTGGCAGAGCGGGGGAGATGCCCTAGACCCGAGGAATGCGGCAACTGCTATTTTTCCTTCTGCTTTTCTGGTTGGGCTGGAATCAGGATCTTGAGGCGGCGACGAGTTCACGCGAAGAGATGAGGAGACCGAATCGGGTGCAGCCTGCCCCTGAGCCCGCCCCTTCTTCGGAAGGTCCCCCGGCATCTGTTCCCGCCCCGGTCAGGGAAGTGGAGCCAGCGGCCCCGCAGCCTGTGGCACCTGTGGCCACACCACGGGCGGAGTTGGGGGAAGACACGCGACCCGGCCCGCTCAAAGTGGGCGAGGGCACGCTGTTGACCTACTATGGTCATGCCTTTGTCTATCTCACGTCCAAGAGCGGCGTGCGTATCGCTATCAATCCCTATGCGGAGGGCACGGTGCCTTACACGTTTCCGAAAAGTTTGGCGGCGGACATTGTGTTGATCAGTTCGGAGGCGGGGGATCACTCCGGGGGACAGAATTTTTTGGAGTTCCGCAAATTTTCCGAAGCCTGACCGGGCTGGGGGCGAATCGGGCGAATGGCATACCTTTCAAAGGAATTGAGACCTATCGGGATGACCGTGAGGGCCGCTCGCTGGGACGTAACACGGTTTATTATGTGGAGATGGACGGTGTCCGGTTCTGTCATTTGGGGAGCCTGGGTCATGCTTTGAATCGGAAACAAACCGAGGCCATCGGTCAGGTGGATGTGTTGTTTTTGCCGGTGGGACCGAAGGATCTGGCGGTGCATGAGTTGTGGAAAATCGCGGAGAATCTTCGGGCCAAGTGGATTGTTCCGGTGACCTATCGAACGCAAAAAAATCCCAACCCCGAGCTGCGCGGGCTGGACGAGATGGAGTTGGAAAAGCGCACGGTGCGGAGGTTGGAGGGCAGTGAGTTCACTTTTTCCGCCGAAACCTTGCCTTCCCTGCCGGCGGTCCTTATTCTGCAAAATCCATGAAGATTCTGATTGTTGGCAACGGTGGGCGTGAACATGCCTTGGGTTGGGCTTTGCAGCGGGATGCGCGTGTGCGGGAACTTTTCTTTGCTCCGGGAAATGCCGGAACCGATTCTCTGGGTTGCAATTTACCGATCCAAGCCACCGATCTGCCGGGTTTGTTGGATTGGGCCGGAGAGAATCGCCCGGATCTGGTTGTGGTGGGGCCGGAGGCACCGCTTTGTCAGGGCTTGGTGGATCGACTGGAGGCCATGAACATCCCTGCCTTCGGCCCGGGGGAGTCGGGCGCGCGTCTGGAGGCGAGCAAAACGTTTACCAAGGGATTGCTTTTGAAAGCGGGCATTCCCACGGCTCGCAGCGCGGAGTTCCAGGATGCGTCCGAGGCCCGGGTCTGGTGTCGGAAACAAACCTTTCCGCTGGTCATCAAGGCGGACGGCCTGGCGGCGGGCAAGGGCGTGATCATAGCGCAAAATGAGGCGGAAGCGGATCAGGCTTTGGGCGAGATCATGGAGCGGAAGGTTTTTGGGGCTTCGGGCAATTGTGTGTTGATCGAAGAATTTCTGGAAGGTCAGGAGGCCTCCATCCATGCGGTGACGGATGGGAAAGATTATGTCCTGCTACCCAGTTCGCAGGATCACAAGAGGATTTTTGACCAGGACCAAGGTCCGAACACGGGAGGCATGGGCGCGTATGCCCCCGCGCCGATTGTGACAGAGGCACTTTTGCAGGAGGTGGAGGAGAAGGTGATCCGCCCCATCATCCACATTCTGCGGGAGGAGGGGATTCCTTATCGCGGAGTTCTTTACGCGGGGTTGATGTTGACGGCGCAGGGGCCGAAGGTTTTGGAATTCAACTGTCGCTTCGGGGATCCTGAGACGGAGGTGTTGTTGCCTCTGCTGGAGACGCCATTGTTGGATTTGATCCAGGCCACCCTGGCCGGGAAGTTAGGCTCTCTGGAACTAAAATTGCGGGAGGCTTCAGCCCTGACGGTGGTGCTGGCCGCGCCTGGTTACCCGGAGGCGCGCGGACCGGGGGAGTTCTTCAGTTTAGCGGGCAGCCGGGGCCGGAGAGTATGATTTTCCACGCGGGCACCGGAAAGAAGGAGGGCGGCGTGGTGACCCAGGGGGGCCGTGTGTTGGCGGTGACCGGAGTGGGTCGGGATTTGTATGAAGCCAGGGACAGGGCTTATCAGGCGGTGGCCACGGTGGATTTTGAGGGGAAACAATATCGCCGGGACATCGGGCAAAAGGCTTTTGATCTGCTGGAGTCCGGCCCGGTCCGTTGAACGGAGAGCGCAGGAAACAAGGGGTCCCGTTTCAATATCATGAAAACTTCCAACATCCTTCTGCTCAGTGCACTGTCCTTTGTTTCCGGCGGCATGTTGGCGATTTTTTATTGATGAATGTGTTGGGTCCGGCGGAGAGGGAGAAGGTGAGCCCCCCCAGTCAGGGCGCGGCCACGCAGCAGTTGAGCACGGCACCGCTGACCAGCTCACCTCCGGCCCTGGACATGAACACGGAGATCAAGCCGCACTCGCTGATCACCTCCGCCCCTCAGACTTCCCAGTTGGTTCCGCGCCCGGAAGAGGCGCGTCAGATCATTGACCTCTTGCGCAGTGGTTTTCTGGATTCCGCCTCGCTTATCAGTATGGATTTGAACGAGCAGAATGTGAGTGATTTGATGACGCGGTTCCAGGACAAGGTGAAGTTGAGTGAGGAGGCGGTGTTCGACCCCGATCCCAGGCAAAACACTTTGCTGGAGATGTTACCGCATCAGATCGCCTACTGGCGTCCGGCGGAGTTGAGTCCGCGCGAGACGCAAATCTGGATCACGCAGTGGGAGCAGTGGAGAACGAAGGAGTTTGCCGGGCTCATCCTGGATCTGCGTTATTTCAAGGACGCCAACGATCTGGAGGGAGCGGTTTCGGTGACGGGACTGTTTGCCGCGCCGCAGACGCCCTTGTTCCGTCTGGAGGGGATTGAAAGCCCGCAGGTGCTTTACAAAACCGAGCATCAACCCCTGAGCAGTGCGCGACCTTTCCCTTTGTTGGTTTTGGTCAATCACAACACGCGCGGGGCGGGCGAGGCACTGGCCTGGAGTTTGCGGCAGTTTGCCGGAGCCATTCTGATCGGGCAGGCCACGGCGGGGGAGGGAGGGTTGTTTACCGAGACGCGCTTGAAAAGCGGACGGTTCCTGCGCATGGCCAGTGCGCGGATTGTCACGGCGCCGCCGGTGTCCGTTAGTTTGTTAGGGAGTCCCATTCAGCCGGACATTCAGGTGGCGGTGCAGATGGATCGTGAGCGGAACGCTTTTTTTCTAGCCAACCGTCAGAATCTGCCGGGCTTGATTGCGGAGAGGCCGGCGGCGCGTCGTGCGGGGGAGAGCGATCTCATAGGCATAGAGTTGCCTCCACCACCGGCGACGGAGGGTAAGGCGGCCTTACGGGATCTGACGTTGCAACGGGCGGTGGATGTGTTGCGTGGCATTGTGCTCAGTCAGCGGGAGGCAGACATTCATCAAGATTGAGACTGTGGATGGAGCAAGCATGGTGTCATGGCGTGACAAGAGGGTGGCATGGATGGTGGCCGGGCTGGCGTTGTCTGCGCTGGTTCTGTTGCTGGGATTTTGGTGGCTTGTCCGGGTGCCGCGTCCGGAGGGGGTTACCGGCAGGGAAGCCTTGGTTCAGGATCTTGCCGTGGTGCGGGAGGCCATTGTGAACAAGTTGAATCCGGGCACGGTGCAGGATCGGCTTGAGCAATTTTGGGCCGGTGGTGCGTGAGCGTTTGGAGCCGCACTTTCAACGGGCGGGAGTGGCTTACCCGCCTCAGCGACTGGCTTTGTTGGGATTCAAATCCGAGCGAGTTTTGGAGGTTTATGCGGACGATGGTTT
>JAAUTS010000009.1 GCA_012031345.1 Blastochloris sp.
TCTCAGTTCTCAGTTCTCAGTTCTCAGTTCTCAGTTCTCAAGTTCTCAGTTCTCAAGTTCTCAGTTCTCAGTTCTCAGTTCTCAGTTCTCAGTTCTCAGTTCTCAGTTCTCAGTTCTCAGTTCTCGGTAACTCGAAACCAGTAACTTCCATCTCCATCCCCGCGCCTCCGCGTGACCCTTCCCCAATCCGAAATCAGAAATTAGAAATTAGAAATCCGCCCCTACTCCAGCGTCAACAACATTTCCCGATGACGCTCCACCACAGTCCTCATGATGAAGGCATCATCCTCCAAGCCGATCTCCGGCACCGAATCCGGGATGTGGTCGTAACCCTTGAGGAGATACTGGAGCGCAAACAGACACTCATACCAGACCTTGGGCGTAATCGCCGGATGTTCCCCCGCCAACCCTGCGTCCACCGCCCGCATCAACACCCGACCTTGCGCCGCCAGTTTCCCCTGACCCATCGCCTCCAATTCCTCAAACTTCGACTGCAAACAAGCTCGCGTCTGCGGATACGCCTCCAAATCCTCCCTCCCGATTCCCGAGGCACCTTCCTGAAGGTATTGATCGATGGTTTTGGCGGGCGATTTCGGCGATTTCATAGACCAAATTAGCCGCCCCGCCGACATTGGCAAACCTGCCAGCCTTTTGGATTGCCAAGTCCCTTCCCACCACCCACTCTCTAAAACTCATGAATATTCGTCCCCTCCTCCTCTTCCCCTTGCTCCTCCTCGCCGCCTGCGGCACGAAAAACCCCAACGACCCCAAATTTGTCGTGGCCAAGGTGGATGGCGAAAAAATCACCCGGGCGGATCTTGATGCCAAACTCAACGAAGTCGCCTCCCGCTTCGGCCAACAACTCGACATGCTCACCCCGGAACAAAAAGAAATGCTCGATTGGCAACTGGTGAATGAGATGGTCAACGAACAAATCATCAGCAAAGCCGCCACCCAGGTCAAAGATCCTGAAGTCCTGAAAAAGGTCGAAGAAGAATTTGCCAAAATCAAAGAAAGCGCGGGCGATGAAAAGGAATTCGCGGAAAAGCTGCTCCAAGCCGGATTGACCGAAGAAAAGCTCAAGTTGGAAATGACCAAACAGGCCGCCATGCAGCATCTGGTCGAAACCACCTACGCCAAAGAACTCACCCTGGCCCCGGACGCCGCCGCTCTCTTCTATAAAGAACACCCGGAAAGTTTCGACCTCAAGGAAATGGTCATGGCCCGTCACATCCTCGTCCTGGCCGACAAAAACACCGCCTCCAAGGCTGAACTGGCCGCCGCCAAAGCCAAGGCCGAAGCCGCCCGTAAAGAAGTTCTCTCCGGTAAAAGCTTCGAGGAAGTGGCCCAGGCCGTCTCCGAAGATCCCGGCAGCAAGGACCGCGGCGGTGCCCTCCCCCCCTTCGCCAAGGGCCGCATGGTTCCCGCCTTTGAACAAGTCGCCTTCAGTTCCCAAATGAACAAAGTCAGCCCCGTTTTCCAGACCGACTACGGCTACCATTTCCTCGAAGTCCTCGACAAACGCCCCGCCCGCAAAGTCAGTCTTGAAGAAGCCGCCCCCCGCATCGAACAAAAGCTGTTGGGAGATAAACGGGAAGAATCCGCCCGTAAACTCATCGACGATCTCCGGGCCAAGGCCAAAATCACCCTGTTCATCCAGGACCCCGCCGCCCAGACCGCCACCCCAGCCAGCTCAGAGAAAAAATAAGAAACCCCCTCGGGCCGACACCTACACGCCACACCTCGAAACCAGGAACTAAGAACCTGGAACCTTGGACAAGGTGTCTCCGCCCGTCTCCCGTGCCATCTGCGTTTGCAGGGCAGGCACTGCTTTGCCACTGAAATTGTGAGCGATGACTTTAATCTCCCGACGTTTCAGTTCCCTGGTTAACTTTTCCATTTCTTTCGGGTCCACCGCATCCGCAAAATCCGCAAACCAATAGATCGTGTCGCATCCTTCTTCAATCAGTTTTTCAAACGCCAGTTGCGTGACAGAAATTGATTTGCTGTAGAGGATGTAGGCATTCGGATCCGAACGCAAAGTCTCCATGATTTGACGCACTTCCGGGTTCTTCAACTCCGCTGCTGCTATCATTCCCAAGGTTGTGCGGGACGGCCCCTTTTTATTTCCTCCCGTGGCGGAGTCCTGCTCGGGATGGGGCTTTTTGTCGGCAAAACGATAGATTCGGGCGCTGTCATCCTTATCCACGGCTTGGGGATTAATTCCGCAACCAAAGGCCATGACCAAAGGCATATTCCGAAAACTGCGTTGAATTTCCTGGACCGCCGCAGGAAGCTTATCATGGGCTGACATCGAAATATCCAAGATCACTCCCAGCTTCTGTGCCTCAACCTGTTTGCCAAAGAGTCTGCCTATCGTCTTACCCTTACCCGTCCCAACCCCTCCGCTGGCCCCTCCACCGCTTCCACTGCCTGTGCCCAGTCCACTCCCCATGCCCGCCGTGCCCAGACTGGCTGCTGACGAAAGCGTCCAACTGCTGGGGAGCGCGGACTCCACGGAAAGGGCATCGACCGATTCCACTGACATGGAGCTCTCCGGCATGGCCACTTCATCCGCAGGAACCTCCAACATCCCTCCACCTCCCGGATCCACGATTTCATCCACCACTTCATTCGCATCCACCACCTGATCCTGGATCGTTTCGCCCAGCACCACGGGGGAAAAGTTGGTCTTGGGCACCACTTGTTCAATGATGACCACCCCTCCGATAACCGTCAGCATGGCCGCATGTAAAAGGACCGAAATGGAGATCGGCCCGATTTTCACCGCCCGGGAACTGACCGGTTGGGGAAAAGATCCATTACTGTTTTTAGTTTGGGACATAACTCGATCTTTCATCCGACCCGCAGAATCGGAGCCTCTGACAAGCCAGTGGAAGCTGTTGACTCACCTCTAACAAAAAACAAGCCAGGACTGGGAGATGCTTTGCCCGGCTCCGTCGGGTTCTCATCCCTGCACGGAACTCTTACGCCGCAACCACCAAAGCGCTCCCAAGCCCAGACCCAGCAGGGCGTAGGTGGAAGGCTCAGGAATAGTCGTGGCGGTGAACTGAAAATTGTCAACCGACAGGCCATCCGGTGATGCCCCAGTGTTGTAATAACGCACCCACAAATTGGAACCATTGGTTATGTTAAGGGACACCACGGTCGAAGTGATCCCAGCCACCCGATTAGCCGGATCGTTTCCATCGACGTTACCGTTTCCAGGGGTTCCCGAAATACTGTTGGAAACAAAATTGAGAGCAGAAACATTGGTCCAAGTGGCCAAGCTATCGGTAATCGAGGTGGCATTAAGAGAATACTCAAAAACCAGGGTCGTATTCCCGGCTCCTTGACGCCAAAGTTCCCCGTCGTAAGTCACGGTAAAACTATCCAGCGTCAAGCCCGAGGAGTTCTGAATTTGGGCACCAATAGCCACCTGAACATCTTCAAACGCAGTGCGATACTGAACTCCTAATGATCATCCGTGCCGCCACGATAATTACTGAGCGGCACCAAGGTGCCTCCGCTACTCACCGCGTATGTCCCAGCCCAAGTGCCACCCCCACCAATCTGCCCAGCATGCCAACCTGCTATCGTACTGTTGTTTGTCCAAGTCACACTTAAACCTGTGTCCGCCAGCCCGCTAAAATCCTGGGTGTAAGTTCCCGAAGTATAAATGATCTGGGACTGCAACGGGCTCAACCCGGCTCCAAGCCAAGCCGCCATCATAAGAATGCTTAGACAAGCAAACTGATTCTGAGTATTTTTCATAATGTATCCTTGGATGCAGATGTTTTAATCTGAAACTTTTTTACCTCAGCTAACGCCTTGGTAAAGTATTTCCTATGTTTACAGTAAACTAGGCGGTCGAGGACGCTGTCGCTTTACTGGGCTCAGTTCAAAGCTGGTAGGGTAAAATCTAAAGACAGGAATCTTCCCCACCTCAGCCTCCTAACCCACAGAAAATGCCACCTTCCACCTTTCACTTCCCATCCCTACGATTCACCCCCCTGGCCGTCACCATACGCAACAGATCCCCCACCGTGCGGTGCGATTCCAACTCATGACGCAGGGGCACATCTTCACGAATCTTGTATTCATTTTTACGCCCCTCCCGCCGCCGCTCCAACACCCCGGCCATCTCCAGCTCCGCCACAATTCTCTGCACCGCCCGCTCTGTGATTCCCACCCGCTGGGCCACATCCCGCAAGGTCTGCCCCGGCACCAGACGCAGACAAACCAACACATGGGCATGATTGGTCAAAAAGGTCCAGCGCAGCCCCTCCGCCGGTTCCTCCATTATTTTTTATTGACGCTTTTCTTATTCATGATTTATAAAGCACGAATACTAATTCGTATATTGTAATTCGTAATTAAGGAGTCGTTATTATGGAAGCATTTGAATTGTTGCGCGTCAATCTGCTCTCACCCGTTGTTCTCGCTTTTCTGGCGGGCATGGCCGCCACCCTGATCCGTAGCGAACTGGAGTTCCCTCAACCCGTCCTCAACGCCATCAGCATCTATCTGGTCTTCTCCATCGCCTTACAAGGCGGCACCGAACTCTCCGAGGTGCGTCTGGAAGAGGTCTGGGCCCCGGTCCTGGCCGCCACCGCCGCCGCCTTCCTCCTGCCCATCGCCACCTATCTCAGTGCCCGGCGACTACTCAAACTCGATGTGGCCAACGCCGCCGGCCTGGCCGCACTTTTCGGCTCCGTTTCCTCCGTGACCTTTCTTGCCGCCGTCGGTTTTGCCGAAAAAATGGGCACCCCCTCCGAACCCTTCCTCCCCGCCCTGGTCAGCATCATGGAATGGGGTATCCTGGTGGCCCTGGTCATCGCCCTGCCTGGCCATGCAAAAAATCAGGAAGCACCCTGGGCCGGACTCGGACCCATCGCCATCGAGACCCTCCGCGGGCGCAGCGTTATTCTCATCATCAGTGGTCTCATCATCGGCTTCCTCATCGGACCCGAAGGCTTCCAACCCGTGGCCCCGGTCTTTAAAGACGCCTTCCGGGGTGTGCTGATGCTCTTTCTGCTGGAGATGGGCATGGTGGCCGCCCGGCAACTCAGGGATTTTTTCCGACTCGGCCCGCGTCTTCTCATTTTCGGCACGCTCCAGCCCTTGGTTCATGGATTGATAGGAGTGGCGGTTGGACATCTCGCCGGACTTTCTCCCGGCGGTGCCTTCGTGTTCGGTGCCATCTGCGGCAGTGCCTCCTACATCGACGCCCCGGTGGCTGTCCGCGCCACCCTGCCTCAAGCCAATCCCGGCATCTACCTAACCACCTCTCTGGGCATCACCTTCCCCTTCAACCTCCTGTTGGGTCTGCCTCTCTATTATCAATTCAGCCTCTGGTTGGATTAATATCAACCGCTGAAAAAAAAGCCACTCTCAACTTCCCTTCGGCTTCCACTCCTTCAACACCCCGCGACTCAGTAACTCCTCCTCAGGCACTGCCCCCAAATCACCAAAATCCTGCGTCCACTTGTCGAGGGCACCACGCAACTCCTGCAACTTCGCCTCATGCTCCGGCTGGCCCGCCAGATTGCTGACCTCATGAGGGTCCTGATCCAAATCATAAAGCTCTTCCGCCGGTTTGCTCTCGGCAAAAAACAAAGCCTGCACCGGGTTCAAGGTTCCCGCCGCCTGCCCCGCCCGCCACGCCTTCATCGTTTCCAGAACCTCGATGTAAGCAATCTCCTGTGCATAGGGCCGTTGCGGCTCATGATTGCGAATGTATTTGTAACGCGCATCCCGCACACAACGGATGCGGTCCGGCGTCGTGTCCATGCGATCCCGATGACCAAAAACATAGGACCTGGACTCCCCCTGTTTTTCCCCGAGAAAAACCCGACCCTGCATGGTTTCCGGGACCTTCACCCCGGCCAGACTCAACATGGTCGGTGCCAAATCCACCGTGCTGACCAAATCCTCCCTCCGCGTCCCCGCCTTGACCCCGGAGGGCCAGCGCACGATCAGCGGAATCCGCAGCCCACTGTCATAAACCCAACGCTTGGCCCGTGGCAGGGGCCTTCCATGATCTCCTAAAAAGACCACCACAGTACTCTCCGCCAATCCCTGCTCTTCCAACATTTTCCAAATCCGACCCAGATGAAAGTCTAAGCCGCTGACCGTATCGTAATAATCCGCCAACTGCCGCCGCACCGCCTCCGTGTCAGGATGGTAAGGCGGCACCGGAGCACGGGCCGGGTCATGCAGCTGCTCCGGCTTCAAATCCGCCGTAAACTCCGCCAACAGTTTGGGATTGTTTCTCAAAACCCCCTCATGAGTTTCCCCAAAATTATAGTAGGCAAAAAACGGTTGTCCGGTGGGTAAAACCTTGGGATTTTTGGTCCAGTTTTCCGTCGAATCAAAAGCTCCCTCCGGCACATCAAAATTAAAATCCGTCTTGCCCGGCCAAATCACCTTATATCCCGCCTCACGCAGCAGACTGGTGAACATCAGCGGCGGCTGAGCCAGACGCGATCGCATGTGCATGGCTCCCATCGAGGTCGGATACATCCCCGTAATCAGTCCCGCCCGCGATGGCGCACACACAGGCGAAGTGCAGAAAGCTCTTAAAAAAAGAGCTCCTTCGGAAGCCATCCGATCCAGGTTCGGCGTGCTGGCATATCCATCCCCATAACACCCCAGCTCCGGTCCCGTATCATCCCCCACCAGCCAGATGATGTTGGGCCGAATCCGGCTCCCATCCTCCGCCCGCACCGACCCGTGCAACAACAAAGCCAACCAAAGCGCGCAGAGTATTTTTTTCATAAGGCGGGAATCAAGATGATGACAGGAGATGTTTCCTCTGAGGCATTCAGTTCTCCGGGTTCTCCACAAACAGAGGAACCAAACTTCCGCCGGCCCGCGGATAGGCATTGCCATGAGTCAGGGTTTTCTCCTCGCCGCCCCGTCGCACCCGGATGGGAGCAAACGGTTGTTTGCGGATGACGGCCTCCGCCACGGAAAAACTCATAAAAGAATCCTCACATAAAAACATGATCTTGTTGGGATCATTGGCCTTGTTCGCATAAATGAATCCGCCCAAAACTTCTGTCCTACCTCCGTTCCGGGTGTGAATCAAAACGGCGTCATCCTCGGTCTTAAAACCTAGAATCCAGAGATTGCCCCCGTCGTTGAGTACCTTAGTGGTAAAGACCTTGGTTCCCTCATTATTTTGCTGCCTAGCCCAGACATTCCCACCCTGGATATTCAAGTGACCCCAGCACATATCATCGAGGAAGAGATCACCCGATCCCGGCATCTTCGTGATGCTGGTATATTGGTTGTAAGAATTGTTGCGATTGACCCAGGTTCGTTTGCCAATGTGAGTGAACAGCAATCCCGCATAACTTGCCTTAAATTGCTCCCACACCACCACCGGACTGTCCCCGTCTTCGACCAAAATTTGACCTCGCTGCTGCTGATTGATCACATTGGCCCATTCACTCTCCAGCCCCAAAAAACGCCTCACTTTTCCACGGATGTGCACCGTGCCTCTGATCATATACTTGGGGCCGGGCGGGAAGGCCACGGTGCTCTTACCCGCGTCAATGGCCTGCTGCACACTCTCCGTCCAATCCACCACCTGATCCTGCTTACCCTGCCCGGACCCCGCCCAATCCTTGGGTGGATAGTCTGTCACAAAGGCCCAGTCTTCCTCCTTGTCCCAGGGAACCTCGGGAGCGGATTTCACCGGGAGCTTCAACCCGCCCTGACGGGAGGGAAACAAAGAGAGCTGCGCGTGCGAGGCAAACTCCTCCACCGCGACACCCGTGGTGAAGCCTCCACCCCGCGACCCTTCACTTCGTTATCCAATGCCCGCTCATAACCCGAAGTGCGGATATCCCGACCGTAAAATCCGGCTTGATTCACAATCGCAACCGGACCCGAACCCTGTAAGTCCGCCCCAATCAAAGTGACCGCTCCCAAACCTTGATTGATCATGGCGGGAACCGAATTTTTACTGGAGAAGTTGGCCAGTGATAAAACCTGACCCTGATTGCTGATGCCCGCTTTTTTTGCCCTCCACTTCAACATTTTCCATGACCACTCCGTTGCCTCCATTCAACCAAATACCGACCTCAAATCCCTCCACCCGAATCCCCTGTCAACAAGCAGGGCCCCTGCTCCCCCGTATAACCCAGATCAATTCCATACCAACCCTGGCCCTCCGGCGCACGAACCCGCACATTGGTCACCCCGCCCTGATTGTTGGCACAAAAGGCCAGTCCAGTGGCAGCGGGGTTTCCCGTTCCGATATCAAGCGTCAAATCCCGCAGCATGTTGGAAAAGCGCTGCGCCGGAGCCTCTCCCGTCCACACCATCGGTTTTCCATAAGGGCCACGCTTGGCTTCCGTCACTTTGCCAAAACCTGCCGATCCATCCTTTAGCTTGATGATCGTCTTGTCCCGCTGTTGCCCTGCAGGATCGTGCGCTTTTCCCCCTTGCCCCAACGCAGGGTGTCGGAAATCATATAAGTCCCGGCAGGCAAATATAAAATGCCCTTCTTTTCATTGAGTGCTTTTTGAATGGCCGCTGTGTCATCCGTCACCCCGTCCCCCTTGGCTCCGAAATCCCGTTTGAGATTGGTAATACCTGCCTTGTCCGGATAAATGATCTCCTCCGCCTGACTCAAATTCACAGAAATTAAATATAAACCCAGCGCGATCAACCGCCTGGTCCAAGACCACCAACTCTGACCCCGCTCTGAGTGCCTGTATTTCATTTTGAATTGCATCTCCTTACTCTTGCAGAGAAACCTTTCTTGGCCAAGCCTATCACCCAAGAAACCACTTTAGATTTTTTGTTTACAGTAAATGCAAATCTATTTTTCTGCCCGCTCCTCAAATGCCGTTCTTCCCTCCGGCACTCATGCCAAGCTCCGTGAGCCGTCGTCACGTCAGAGGTGCCCAGGAGCTTTGGGCTGGAGGCGTGGTGGACATGATGAAATCACGCATCCGCCGACAGGTTTCCAACACCGCCGCGCACCCGGCTTCCCCGGAAATATCCCGTTGATATTCCGGATCTTGGATGCGGTCGAAAAGCCTTTCTTCCAGATAGTTCTGCGGGTTGCTCCCTCTCCACTGCACACGACGCTGATAGTGCCACTGGCCATTCTGCAACACCTGCCAGTTGGAATCGGGATCCGGTTGACCACTGTGCCAACAAGCATCGCTTTCCGCAAAGGCCCAGTCCCGAACAGCTTCAGACTCCCCGCGTAGGATCGGTAACAGCGAACGCCCTGGGACGATGTTGTGGTAGGAAGGCCAGGCTTTGGCCAGAACTTGCTGCGGATCAAGACCGGCCACGTCCAACAAAGTCGCCGTCAGATCTGTCAGCTCCACGGGAGAATGATTGACCCAGCCCTGTCGATGCTCGGGGTGTAGGATCGCCAACGGAACAGACAAGGATTGCCAATAAGGATACCCCTTTTGCAACAACCCATGATCCCCCAACATCTCTCCGTGATCCGAACAAAAGGCGATCACCGTGTTGTCCATCAAGCCGCGACGCTCCAAGGTATCCAAAATGCGTCCCACCTGATCGTCGATCAATTTCACCATGGCCTTGTAAGCCCGTTGCATCTGAACCAACTTCCGAGCTGATTCGCCACTGATGTTTTGCTCCGGATCAACCAGAGGATCAGCAGCCACATTCGCCATTTCCTCCAGATAACGTGCCGGTGGATCGTAAGGAACATGTGGACCACAGAAGGACGTAAAAACAAAGAAGGGACGCTCCGTTTCCAATCTCTCAAGATGCTCCACCGTTTTGGTCGCGGTCAACACGTCCGGATGATCCTCCTCCCGCAAGGGCCAGGCCTGCACCTCATCGAGATGCCCTTCCTCCACCTTGAACCGATTCCCGGCACAACGTTTCAAATGTTGCAGATAGGCTTCCCACAGACCCTGATCCTCCAGATGTTGACGCCAATGACAACGGTTTCTCCGCACCAAAAACTTGCCGGAACATTCCCAAACCTGGTCAAAACCATAGGCCCGCATCTCATCATTCATTGCCACCAAATCATGATCCCCCTTGATCTTCCCATACCAATCCCATCCCTGTAGCAGGTGCAACTTGCCAAACACCGCCGTCTGGTATCCACTGCGGCTCAGAGCCTGGGCATAAGTCGGATGTTCACGGGACAAATCTCCCGACATGGTGGTCAACCCAATCTGATGTGGGTATTTCCCCGTGAGCAGGGCCGCCCGTGCCGGTTGACACATCGGACTGGGTGTGATGCAGCCGGTAAAAGCGCAGGAACCCGCAATCCGATCAATGTTCGGTGTCGCCAGGCGCGAAGCTGAAGCAAATCCGACATGATCCAAACGCAATTGATCGGCCATCAGCAAAATAAGGTTATGTCTGGCCATCATTTCATGAGGTCTCTATCCCCCTGCATCCTCCGAGTCAAGCCCTCCAGTGCATCTGTAGGGGTTCTCCCCAAACTTCCTTCACAACGCACAACATCCACAATCGACTTACGCTCATCGCCGGTTTTGTCCACACGCTTTTAGCCTTCTGTTCCCTACTCCTTCCGTCCCGAGTAAAGCACCATCATGCTGCTGTAGCCCCGGTTGGTCGCGTCCGCCTTCTTCAGTTGACGGGTCTCCTCACCCTGCGTCTCCGTGACCATGACATCAAACGCTCTTCCATTCTTGGTCTTCCAACCCCCATAAGTCGCGGATAACGAAGCATTGTCGTTCACAAAATATTGCTTGAACGGGAGCTTGTCTTTGTTGGCATAACCAAATCCCCCCAACACCTCCGCCTTGCCCCCATCCATCACTTTCAACACCGTGGTGTCATTTTCCGTCTTCAAACCCAGCACCCAAAACATCCCGCCCTTGTTCAGAATTCGCGGCTCCTCATGCCCTTCCGGATTCAACTGCCGCGCATACACCGTGCTGGCATTCACCACCACCTGCTTGCAACGCACATCCTCCAGAAACACTTTGCCCATGCCCGGATAGGTCTCCAGATCGTAAATGGAAAGATTTCTCAACACCAGCGTCCGCTGCGAACGCTGCTCAAAACGCAGGGGCGTGAACCAGGTGTTGAACCTTTCAAAATCACCACCGGCGCCTCCCCCTCCTCCATCACAATCAAAGGACGCGCACTCTCCGGCGCATAGGCCGTCTTCTGCTCATTGGTATCCACCAACCTGCCCAAGGTCGCCTCGCATCCGATCACCCGCCGCACTTTGCCCCGCAAGCGCACCGTTCCCGTCAAGGTGTAGCCAGCCTCCGCCTTGTAAGGAAAGAACACCGTCGTCGCCCCGGAATCAATCGCCTTTTGAAAAGCTTCCGTCCAATCCTCCCGCAACTCCTTCTTCTTGGATTCCAGATGCGTCAACTCCACCTGCGTCGGCGGGCCGAACTTGGTCACATCCGCCCAGCTCTCCGGATTGTCCCAAGGCACCGTGGGCGTCTCCTCAATCGGCAGATTCAATGTCTGAACTTTCTGCCCAAATAACGAAAACCCATGGTCTGAAATAAACTCCTCCACCTTCGGACCGGGCTCACCTTTTTTGCCTCCGGGCAGATTGATCGCCGCAGCATAACCCGTGGTATTCACGTTGCGCGCCAATAAACCGCCTTCATTCACAATAGCCGCCACCGCTGAGGCACCGTCCACCCCGTTCAACTCCGAATCAATCAACACGGTCAAACTTGGGTTGGGCATATTGTAATAAGCGGGCACCGCATTACGGCTTTTCAACCCGCGCAAACTCACACACTGCCCCTCATTCACCATCCCGAATTTTCGCTGTCCCTCCAGCGTAATGTGTTCCAGCACCACACCGTCCACCGCGTGTTTGGTTTTGATGCCCACCTCAAACCCCTTCACCGTTACGTCCTTGATCAAACACGGCCCCTGCTCATCCGTATAACCCAAATCCAACCCGATCGGCCCCGCCCCATCACCCGAACGCAAAGTCACCTTGAAGATGCCCCCTTGATTGTTGGCGATAAACTGCGCCCCGATCGCCCCCGCATTCCCCTTCCCCGTATCAATCGTCAAATCCCGAATGCTGTTGCGGAAACGCTGCGCCGGGGCGTTCCCCGTCCACACCACTGCCTTCGGAGCCGTCGCCGACTGGAACCCCTCACAACCATCCTTCAACCGGATCACCGTGCCCTCCTCCGATTCCCCCTGCAAAATCGTCCGCTTCCACGCATTCCCTTGGCTGCCATCCCTCACCTTTTCCGGCCCCCACTTCAAAGTGTTGGAAACCAGATAGGTTCCCTTCGGTAAATAGATAATTCCGTAATTCTCAAACAACGCCTTTTGAATCGCCGCCGTGTCATCCGTCACCCCGTCCCCCTTGGCCCCGTAAGGAGCCTTGGTCACATCCGCGATGTTAGCCCCCTCCGGAAAACGAACCCCCTCCGCCTGCACGACCCCGCTCATCATCAACAAGCCCAGCACCAGCCGGAATCCACGAAAGCCACCTCTGTTTTGTTTCATCATATTATTTCCGTTTGAGTTCGACGCTGAAAACCGGCAGATCATTCGGAATCTTTAATCTGCCCCCACTCACCGTTCCCGAACCAATCTCCTGAAAATGCCAGTCATGTAATGTGTAGCTCATGCCGTCCAAAGTCGGCCACTCCAGCACCCCCCGACCCTCACCACCAACACGGGCAGCGTTCCCGCCTTCGTCCCCGCCGGAGGCTTGTTGAAGGTCGGTGCCCCCTCCTTCGACATCTCAAACCCCGTATTAAAACTCGTGCTCACCAAGGAAAGCGAAAGCTCCCGGCTCTGCTCCAACGGCTGGCCATCCCGGGCAAACAGCGCCAGAGCCAGATACTTTTCCTCCTCTGACACCGGACTAAAAACCCCCGGCGGATTGACCAGACTCACGTCCTTCAACACCGCCCCGTTCTTGAATCGTAACTCCTTCCCATAACGCCCCAGCAGACCAGTAAAGGCCAAACCTCTCCCGCTCTCCATTTTTAAAAACCCTTCTTCCAATCAAACTCGATCTCCTCCGTCGCCTGATACGGATTCTGTTTCCACCGATCCTCAAAACGAACCACCGGCCCGATCACCTCATCCTCCTCCCGCTCCGCGTCGATCTTGATCCGCACCCCGTATTGATAGGTGGTCGGCAACATGTCATGCCCGCGCGTTCCATAAGATCCGTGAAACACCATGCTCTCCGGGGAATACAAACTCTTGCGCCCATAAATAAACTGCGTGGGCCGCGCCGCCGGAGCAAAAGCCTTCTGCCGGAACATGAAGCCCGCCGCCCGCATCATGGCCGTTTGCACCTCATCATAAGTGTAGTGATACCCCTGGGGATGACTGCCCGTCGTCACATCCATCGGCTTGTCAAAGGCCCGCTCATTCCGCCCCACATCATCCGGCGTGGCAAAGTAGTGCCAGTTGATCCAGTCCCAGTCCTGAATCGCCGCCAGCGCCGCCAGGCGCAGGGGGAAGTCCACCCGATACTTCGCCGGCTGCTGAATCTGCGTTTCATAAACCAAAAACGGTTTCCCCTCCACCTTGTTATGCTCCAACCACGGCACCCCCTGGGAAATCCCCGGCGGCAATAACAACCAGTTGATCCAAGGTCCCGCATTCATCACCCGCCGCTCCCGGCTCAATTCCTCCCGCTTCCGCAAATGCTCGGGCAGCTTCTCATCCTCCGCTTCCTTCACCTGAGCAATTCCCCAGCCATTCACATACGCATCATGCGACACCGCTTCGGCCTGCTGATGCATATACTGGGAATGTGTCTCGTAACCGATCCCTGTGTCATAAAGCACCGGACTCAAGCGGGTCGAACGCCCCCAACTCTTGAAAGCCTCCACCGACCGCTTCTTATGCGCCAGTTGCAGCTCCAACAAAAACTCCAACACATCCGATGCCCTTGCGTCCGCCAGCGATTCCTCCGTCGCACCCTGCCCCGTCCCTGCCACCGCCTGACGCGCCGCCTCATTGGCATCATTCAACGCCGCTTTCGGATCATTCTTCCCCATCGGTGCCAGTCGGAAACGTCCCCGCTCCCACGACTCCTCCGCCAACACCCCCCCCCAGCTCGCCTTCAGCTTCCCTTCCTCCCCATATTTCTTCCGCACCCAGGCACTCCAACGTTGCTCCAATTGCTCCTGAAAAAAGGCCGGCAGCTTCTTCCAACTCCCCGCCAACATCTTCCGCATCCACCATTCTTCATTCGACAACTCCCAGACCGCAAAAGTCGGATCATCCGCCCAACGCAACCCACGATGCTTGTTCGTATGCATCACGATCGCCTTCATCCGCTCCAAACCCAGCACCTCCAACCTCGGATCCCAAATCCGGGCCGGATTGTTCCGTATCTCCATCCCATCTTTCACCGAGGCCACCGCCTCCGCCCAAGCCTTCGCCGTGGCCTCGTCCTTCACGATGCCCACATCCGCCGCCGTCACTTTACCCACCCGATTCGTGCTCCAGGCCCAGACCTTGAAACCCCTTTTGCCCGCCTCTGACCAAAAAATAATCCACGGAGTCCGCCGCCGATCCGTCACCTTTTTGATAATCCTCCCGTATTCGGCACCGCCTCCCGTAACCGCACCCCATTGAACCCCAGTTCCTCAAACCGATCCAACAATCGGTCCGTTCCGCGCCGCGCCTCCGCAATCTTCGCCGCTCGCTCACTGGGACTGTCCTCCGGCTTCAAATCCGGCGTCAGGAAAACCTTGCCAATCACCCCCCAAACCCGCAACCGCTCCCCCTTCACCATCAGATGGCCCTTCTCAGCCCGAACATACTCTTCCTCCGGCGGTAAAGCCTGTTCCTTGGCCAGGGCTTCTCCCGCAACCAACCACAGAGCCATCGTCAGCCAAGCGAAATAACAAACTTTTTTCATGCCCATAACTCCCGAATGGCAGGTTGATCCTGTTGATAGGTGGCGAAAAACTCCAGCAACTTCAGTTGCAGCGACATCTGCAGCTCCGCCAACGCCGCATCCCCATAACGATTGACCAGCTCACCGGGATCCGCGACCAAATCATACAACTCATGATCCCCCGTCAGCCGATAGATCAGCTTGTGCGTCTCCGTTCTCACCATGTGAGCCCGGATCAACGCCTCAGGATGCTCGATCAAGGTCCGTTGTTTCCCATAATAACTCGGATTCAAACGCTTCAGATAATCCTGCCCCGGCTTCCTCACCGCCACGGGCTCCACCCCACCCTGCGAGAACACCACCTCCTTGTGCCGCTCTGTCCGACCCTGGGCCAAAGCCAAAAGAGAACGTCCATGCATCCACTCCGGCACCGGCATCTCGCATATTTCCAAAATCGTCGGCGCCACATCAATCAATTCCACCAGGGCCGCCTTGCGCTCCCCGGGCGGAAGCACCCTAGGCAACCGCATCACCAGCGGCACCTGGGTCAGACAGTCATACAACGCATTGTCCCACTTTTCATAACAACCGAACTCCCCAATAAAATCGCCATGATCCGACCCCCAAACCACCAGGGTGTTCTGCGCCAAACCCAACTCGTCCAATTTGTCCAACAAACGTCCCACCAGACGATCCGCAAACATGGCCTGACTCCAATACGCCCGCAGCAAGCGTTTGCGATCCATCTCCGTCAACGCTTCCACCCCATGCGATTTCCGCCAAGCCTGCACCACGGGATGCGACTCCTCCAGCTCCGGGTAGGGCGGCAAAGTCACCTCGTCCAAAGCCAGATCATCCAAAATCCCCGGCCACTCCTTGTAGGGCGGATGTGGCTCCCCAATGTCAATCAACGCAAAAAACGGATCCTCCCCCACGCTCTCCAGAAATTGCATCGTCTGTCGGGCCGAGGCCGAGTCCTGATAGGTCTCCGGGTCATAATCCTCTCGCCACCCTGCCGCCAAAGTAAGCCTTCTGCATCAGCTCCGACGCAGCTTCCCCATAACGAATGGGCCGGGTTCCTTCCCGTTTCGGCGGATCATCCAACAAGCTCATGGCCTCCTCTTTCAACCAGTGCTGCTTGCCCGCTATGCTCGTTTGATAACCCGCCGCCTTCAACAAATGAAGCACACTGCGATGCTCCAACCCAAGCCTCATGAAATCGTTCCCGGCAAAGTTATGCGCCGACATCGTGCGTAACCCGTCCACATGCACATAACGTCCGGTCAACATATGCTGCCGGCACGGAATGCACTTCGGCATGGGCACAAACGCCCTCTCAAACAGCACCCCCTCCCGCGCCAACCGCTCCGCCGCTGGCAGCGACACCTGCCCGTTTCCATACATGCTGCAGGCCGAAACCTTCAACTCATCACAAGTAATCCACAAAATATTGGTCATAAATTCACGTCACACGTCACCCCGACCTCTTTATTCCTGCCTCCCCACAAAAAAGCGGAATCATGGAACATCCCGCCCGCTGTGGGGCATCTCCTTGCCGGATCTCTTTCGTCTCCGTTCCCAGCACCTGTCGGATCAACACATCAAAGGTTTTCCCCTTCGATGTCTTCGACTCCCCCATGGTCACGGAAAGCGAGCTGTTCTCACAGACATAAATCTGTTTGGGACTGATCTCGTTTTTGTTGGCATAATGAAATGCCCCGCAAATTTCCGTCCGCCCGCCCTCCGTTACTTTGTGCACCGTGGCATCAGTCTCTGTCTTTAATCCCAAAATCCAAAACGTCCCCCCCTGATTTTCCTGACGCGGTTCCACCCAGCCTTCAGGATTCACCTGTCTGCCCCATAAACTGCTGCCATGCACGCGCACATGCTTGGCCCGGACATCCTCCAAAAATACATCCCCACTCCCAGGTGTCGTATGCACGTCATAAAATGACAAACTGCTGATCACCAAAGGGCGCTTGGATTTTTGTTGAAACTCAAACGAAGCATACCAGGTATTGAACCGCTCAATCACCACAGGCCCCTCTCCCTCCTCAATCACAAATTTCGGAATTTTATCCTCCTGATAAATCGTCTTTTCACGATTGGAATTCACAATCCGACCCATGTCACTCTCACAACCAATAATCCGTCGAACCTTTCCTCTCACCATCACCTCCCCCGTCAGATAATACGAGGTGTTCGAGACCGTCGCCTTGGCCGGAGCCTTTCCCCCCTTCTTCCCCTCGCCCGACTCCTCCTCACTTTCCTCCACTTCCTCCACTCCCCCGGCTGATGCCACCGCCCCGGAACGGTTCGGGAAATATACCGTCGTCGCCCCAGAATCTATGGCCTTCTGCAAGGCGGGCGTCCAGCATTCCACCATCACCTTCACCCCATCCGCCTGCCTCACCAACTCCACCTGGCGCGGAGGGCCAAAGGCCGTCACATTGGCCCATTGGTCCACCGGATCAAAGGCGATTTCCGGCGTTTCCTTGATCGGCAAATTCAACGATTTGGCTTCCGTCTTGAACAAGGACATCACCGGATGCGAAACCCATTCCACCACCTCCGAACCACTCACCGACGGACTGCCTCCCGCACTGTTCTGCACCACGGAACCAAACCCTGTCGTTTTGATCTGCCGCAGAAACATCCCCCCCTCATTGACAATCGCCGCCTGTCCCGGGGTAGCCTCCATCCCATGGAACTCGGAATCTAACAAAGTCACCACCCCACCACCGCCCAGGTTTTTCAAAGCCGGAACCTTGCCGTAAGTTTTCAACAAACGCAGGCTGATCACCTGGCCTTCATTCAAAATCCCCACCACATTTTGATTCCGCAAAGTCACCCGCTCAAAGGTCGCACTATTGACCCCGCCGCGCAGCTTGACCCCCAGGTCAAAACCAACAATCTCCACATCCTTGATCAGAAGGGGACCCTGTTCCCCCGTGTAGGCCAGATCCAAGCCCACCGGACCCTGCCCATCTCCTGAGCGGATCATCACATCCCGAATTCCTCCCTGATTGTTGGCAATAAATTGTGCCCCGATCGCCCCCGGATTATTCTTCCCCGTGTCCAGAGTGAGATTGCGTAATCCATTGCGAAAACGTTGCGCCGGCGCCGTTCCCGTCCAGACCAATCCTTTCGGCTTGTTTGCCTGCTCAAAACCCGCGCACGAATCCTTCAGTCGAATCACTGTGCCATCCCGCGACTGCCCCTGTAGTATCTGCCGCTTCTGGCCCTTGCCCCAGCGCAACGTATTGCTGATCAAATACGTGCCCTTGGGCAAAAAATCAACGGACGACGTTCATCCAACGCCTTTTGTATCGCAGCGGTATCATCCGTCACCCCGTCACCTTTCGCAAGATAAGGGGGCTTGGTAATGTCCACCAAACCCGCATCCGCTGGAAACATAATCTCCGATCCCGGCGGCGTCGTCCCGGACAGCAATCCCGCGCCAAGAAGAAACAAACCCAGACTCAACCCTGCTGCGAGAAAACGTCCCTTCAAAAACATCGGCTCAAAACTCATCCCCCAGACTGACACATTCTTGCCCGCTCCGCATCCGCTCTGTTGATAATTCAGTCACCCTATTGATTCCAATTGCCCCCGCCTCCGCATCCCCTACACCCCAGTTTCAAAGACCCAAAAGCCACCCTTTACCCCACATCACCATCATACATCGCCACCATGTAAGGATGCTCCGGGCGAATACCTCGTCAAGGTCACAGGATTCTGCACCCTTCCAGAGGCACGACACCCCTTCCCCACCATCCCCAACGCCCCATCACCCAAGTCCTCTCGAAACCCTTCAGCACGCTCCTGCATCATCCTGACCACTTCGGGTTGTTCAACAAAACAGTTGATGCTTTCCCCCGGATCCGTCGGCAGATGATACAGCTCCTCCACCCTCTGCCCCTTCCTGCACACATGCAATTTCCACGGCCCCATTCTCAAAGCCTCCAACTGATCCATGAAATAATAGGCCAGCGCATCATGCCCGGATTTCACACCAGCCTCAGCAGACCACAAGCGGGTCAACTCCTGTCCATCCACACCCGCAGGCGGCTCCAGCCCCAACACGCGGGCCAGTGTGGGAAGAAAATCCATGGAAGTAGCCAACTCCTGACAAACAGTGCCCCCAGGAATCCGGCCTGGCCAATGCGCAATCATCGGCACACGCATCCCGCCTTCCCAAGTGCTGAACTTTCCCCCCACGCAACGGCGCGTTGCTGCCCCCATGATCCCCCCGTGCTCCATTGTCTGAGGTGAATATAATCAGCGTGTTCTCACTTTCCCCCAACTCAGCCAACTCAGCTCGCAGGGCCGCCAGACTCCAGTCCACACAAGCCACCGCCGCCCCATACTCCCCATTCTCACTCTCCTCCCGGAAACGCTGCGCCACAATCAACGGCAAATGCACATGCATGTGGGCAAAATACAGGAAAAACGGTCGCCCCTCCTTCCGGCTCTCCCGCATAAATCGAATCGACTCCTGCACATAACGCTCGGTCAAAGCCGCCTGATCCGGCTGCTCCTGCTCCACGCTCTCCTGCCTCAATAATGGCAGCGGAGGAAACGCCGCCCGTCCCCTCATCCGGCCCATGTCATTGCTGTAAGGCAACCCAAAATAAAAATCAAACCCGTGCCGGGTCGGCAGAAATTCCGGCTGATCCCCACAATGCCACTTGCCCACCATCCCGGTCGCATATCCCGCCCCCTTCAACATCCGCGGAATGGTCATCTCGCCCGGATCCAAACCCTGGGGACTGCCTGGAAATAAAACCGCATCCTTGCCAAATCGGGCAAATCCTATCCGGGCCGGGTAACACCCCGTCAACATCGCGGCCCGGGAAGGCGAACACACCGGGGATACCATATAAAAATCCGTGAACCGCATCCCCTCCCGCGCCAGAGCATCCAACGCAGAGGTCTTGTTCAACAGCGAACCATAACACCCCAGATCCCCGTAGCCCAGATCATCACAATTGATCAAGATGACGTTGGGAGCCTTCATGGTGCGGGAAAAAGCTCCGTTGCTGGAATCGCCTGCAAATACTGTGAAGGGCTCGACCACTCCACCCCCAGCCGCGCTCCGTAAAATTTATTCTGCCTCATCTCCACCTTCAGATCGACCGACTTGCCCGCCTCCATTTTGACTGACACGGTGTTCACTCCCTCCTTCTCCCACAAATCCACCAGCAACTTGCCATCCACCCAAAGACGCGCCCCTCCATTTCCTCCCAACAAAACTTTCAACGAATAGGTCTCGGAAAACAAAGGCTGCACCTTCGCCTCCCAACGTATGGAATACGGCTTGGTCGGATCCACCCCAGGGTGAGGAGGCTTCTTGTCCCAATAAAAATCTGATTTGCTCAACACTTTGGTTCCCACGGGAGTTTCAAAATTGGCCCCCTGAAAAAAACTCGCCTTCCAACCCGTGCCCTTGCCGGGGGCAGGCATGTCATCATCTTCAATAGTCACACTGCTTCGTGCCCCGGCATGAAGCTGATCTGCCTGCGGCTTCAATTGCAAAACCACCGTCTTCGACGGATTGCCCTTCGCATTATCCACCACGTTCAAGCCCAACATGGCTACGCTCTGACCTGCCGGAATTTCCACGGTCTTCGAGTCCAGCACGTAGTCCTGACCTTCCACCGCATTTCCTGATGTCTCTACCTGCAACACCAGAGGGCTTTCCATGGATCCTCCCGTCCGTCGCAGCTCCAACGTTTTCTTTCCCACGTTTTCCTTCAAAGTCAACGACTCAGGACTCAGCCCCACCTGCGTCAACGGGGCAAACTCCGGATAAAGCTGGCTGACCGGCACAATCTCCTCCGGCTGATTCACACTCTTCCAGGAAAGCTTGATCAAGCCCGGCGTCTCCCGCTTGTGATATTCCAGACGGAGCCGCGCCTTTTCCCCCGCCACCATCGCGACCCGTCCTCGTTGCAAATGACCATCGAAATTATGCAAAGTATCAAATAGTAGAGTGTCGTTCACAAAAAGTCGGGCTCCGAAATTGGCGTCCATAATGAAGGTCACCGGCTCCGTCACCCTCGACTCCACCTGCCCGATCCAACGCACCGCATACCGCTCTGCTTTCAGCCCAGGCAGTGCCTCCTCCTGCTTCCACTCAAAGTTGATGCCCGGATCCAGCCGCTCTCCCTTGGCTTGTTTGAAGGCCAGATCATCAAAATAAACACCCTTCAGTCCCGTCCCTTTCCCCGGTGCCGATACCGCCACCGTGCTCACGCGAACCGGCTCCGAAGCCATTTCCCCCACCGCACTGAACGCCTTCAGTCGAAAGGCGTGCTCCGTTCCCGCCTTCAATCCACTCACCACTGTGGATTGTGCCGTGACAGGCAACACTTGCGCCAATTCATACACACCCGGACTTTTCTCCCGCTCCAAGGCCAGTCCGTCCACCTCGCTTTGAACCGCTGTCCACGAAACCCTCAGGGAGGAAGTGCCCTGCGCTTCCAACCGCAGCCCGGACGGCTTCTCCGGCTGAACCCTGCTCGTGGGTTTGGAGCCCGTGTAGAGAGCCACCATACCCGCCTCCCCGCGCGGAAGCGCGTCTTCATGACGGATTTCCCGCATGACTCCATTCCGCGTTTCCCTAACCACCACATCAAAGGGCTTGCCGCGTTTTGTTTTCCAACTGCCATAGGTCAACGAAAGATCCGAATCCTCATTGATCCACATTTGCTTCGGACTTAACTTCCCCTTGTTGGCATAAAAAAATCCACCCACCACTTCCGCCTTGCCCCCAGCTCTCACGATGCCAATCGTAGCGTCCGTCTCGGTTTTTAAACCCAAAACCCAAAAACTCCCCCCCTCCACCAACACCCGCGGCTCATGCCACCCCTCCGGATTCACCTGCCGCGCCCAAACGTTGGATCCTTTGACATGGATGTGCTTGATTCGCACATCTTCCAGAAAAACATCTCCCGCTCCGGGTTCCGTCACCACCTCATAAAAAGACATGCTGCTGATCAACAGGGTCCGCTTGGACTTCTGCACAAAACTCGGAGAGGCATACCAGGTGTTGAACCGCTCAAAAACCACCACCGGTGCCTCCCCCTCCTCCAAGACAAAGGTCGGGACCAACTCCGCTTGATAGGCTGTCTTCTGCGTCGTGTTATTCACGATCCGAGCCAGCTCACTCTCACAACCTATGATCCTCTTGACTTTGTTCCTTAAATACACCGTTCCATAAATCCCATAATCCACCCCTCCCTTCACCTTGATACTCTTCCCATCCACCATCACACGGGTTTCCGTCCCGGCTCCACCCTCTTGCAACTCCGCTGCCTTCTCCTGTTTCTTTTTTTCCTTTTTGCTCAAAACCGGTTTTTCCCCCATCTCCTCCTCCGCCCCTTCCTCCTCCTCATCCGAAAGATCCGCCTCCGGGGCTTCACTCGGAATCTTGTTTTGATCCGCCTCTCGGTTGGGGAAATAAATCGTCGTAGCCCCCGAATCAATCGCCTTCTGTAATGCCTCACTCCAATCATAAGTCGCATGGGACTTCCCATCACTGGCTCGAATCAGTGTCACCATCCTGGGGGGACCAAAACGGGTCACATCCGTCCACGTCTCCGGATCATCCCAGGGCACCTCGGGAGTCTCCTTGATCGGCAAACGCAGTGATTCCGGCCTGGATGGAAAAAGAAGATGCGGGGGATGTGAAATAAATTCTTTCAGTTCCAGCTCTTTCACCCCCACACCGGTCCCGGCCAAATTATCCACCAAACGTGCATACCCACTGGCCTTGACCCCCCGTGCAAACATGGCGTTTTCATTCGTGATGGCCGCCACCTTCTCCGCACCCGGAAGTCCGATGATTTCCGATTCAATCAAGGTCAACACCCCCACCCCATGATTGCGAATCGCAGGCACCGCATTGCGACTGGTCAGATGACGGATCGTAATGACCTGACTGTCGATATCCATTCCCAGACGATTTTGTTTTTCCAAGCGCAGATTCTCGAAAGTCACGCTGTCCACCGGACACGAATTGGCGATACCCACATCGAAGCCAATCACCTGTAAATCAGAGACCAGAAAGGGCCCCTCCTCCGGCGTATAGGCCAGATCCAAACCCATTGGACCGCTGCCATCCCCGGATCGAATGATGACGTGATGAATTCCCCCCTGGTTGTTGGCGATGAATTGCGCCCCGATGGCCCCTGGGTTCCCCCTGCCACTATCAATCGTTAGATTTCGTATTCCATTCCGGAAACGTTGCGCAGGCTTGCGACCCGTATAAATCATGGCCTTGGGCGCACTGGGATTCCCAAAACCTGGTGCTTTGTCTTGTAGGCGGATGATGGTTCCCTCCTTACTCTGACCCTGAAGAATATTACGTTTCTCCTCACGCATCCAGCGCAATGTATCGCTGATGACATACGTGCCGTTGGGCAGATAGATCATGCCGCGCCCGGAAAAATCCGTCAGCGCCTGCTGGATCGCTGCAGTGCAATCCGTCTTCCCATCCGGTTTTGCATGATAAGGAGCCTTGGTCACATCCACCACCCCCGCATTGGCCGGAAATCGAATGTCCTCGGCAACTACCTCTCCTACGGAGAGAAAACAAAAAGTGGGAAAAGCCCTGCTATCGAACTGGGCTTCATATCGTACCGAACCGTATCATGACGACCATCCACAGAACTACTGGCAACGGACACCCCCGCCCGAACCATGTTGGGACGCAGAGGATAATGGAAAGAGAACGATGAAAATCACACACGTTTACGCCGCAACCACCAAAGCGCCCCCAAGCCCAGACCCAACAGGGCGTAGGTGGAAGGCTCAGGAATGGCGGACACCGTTCCGTCCACTAAAACATTATCGATCAACCCTCCACGATTCGCCGCCCCTGCGTTCCAATAATACATGCGGAACTCCACCACTCCGGTAATTCCAGTAAGCGTCAAACTGGGATTAAGTGTGCCCAAAGGAAACGTATCACCCGTGACAGATCCCGCGCTCAACTCCGTGTGAGAACTGAAACCGTCCGTGCTAACCCTGAGTGAATATTGGGTCGGACCGTTGTTGTGGGTGCGACCATAATCCAGAGATACCTGATTCAGAGTCAACTGATAACCACTGTCTGCCTGAAGATTGAACGTAAAATAATGGGTTGCGGTCCCTTGATTGACTCCAGACATGAATAGCGTATCCGCCACCGTAGGTCCCCCGGTGGCCGTACCTGTGAACGTCACATCTGATCCATTGACAAACGTCGCCTCTGTCGAGGGCGTGACCGAACCTCCTGTGAAAGTATAAGCCACCAAAGTGGCAGCCTGAGAGGAGATCTGGCAAGCCGCCAAGACGACAGTCAATATAAGTGCACTTTTTAGTTTCATTAGCTCAGACTAAGTCATCATCACATTTTTGTCTTCCTTGGATATGATATTTTAGTCACTCCATTGATCTCAACTTGATCTTGAGCCATTGTTTTTTATTTTTATGGTCCATCCAACTGATCCAAACTTCCCGTGGCCGTGCTGGTTGTGCTGCCTGAACATCCTGCCAACCCCACATAAACCGTGCCAGAGGCAGGGAGAGTCACCACACCGCGGCTCGTCCAAGTTACTCCATCCGAAGAGTGCGCCATGGCATAACTGTTCCCCGTCTTCACCACCCGCAGCCAGCGCGGCAGCACCGCATTGACTCCACTCGTGCTCGTCACCCCGCCTGAGGTCGCCCGCGTGATGCTGAACACCTTCGTCCCTGACATGGTGATGCTGGCAAAAGGATCATTCACTCCCAGGCCTGTCCTCATCATCAATCCCATCCGTGCCGTGGACGCGCCCGTCACACTGTTAACCCGCACTACCCAAGCTCCATCACCTGTCATGGTTTGGTGAAGATAATGAAATCCGCTCTCATATCCCACCCCAGCCGACTGAATCGTAAACACCCCGGTGCCTGTATTGTAGGAACTGGTTCCCGCCGTGCTCCCCACATTACCAATGTCCAGAGCTGTCCATACCGAGGTGGGGAAAACCTGGGTTGAACCACTGTAAAGGGTGACATTGTTGAAGCCGGGTGCTTCCGAATTCAAAACTCGCGTGTATCGGTCCCGCGAATGTCCCGAATATGAACAGGGGGGCTCGGATCCCCCAGCTTATAACTTGCACTCAGCTTTCCATTCTCATTGATGATCCAGGGTGTGCTCGGAATCCCATCCGTCGCATAAAAATAACCACCCAACAATTCCACCCAGCTCCCCTTGTTGTAAATGGCCGGTGCCTCACTGCCCTCCGTCTTGAATCCTAACAACCAAACCTTGCTGTCCCCCTCCGCCCGCAAAAAGCCACTGGGTTCTTGGCAAATTCAATGTTCAACTGCCGGAACCAAGCCAACTGTCCAAATTTGATCAACATACGATTGCGGGCAATTTCAATCTCATCCTGGATCTTGTAATCTTCCCCAAACACCCGCCCCGTTCCATTATTGGTGTTGTAGTAGGGACCGGACTCAAAACTTTTCATCACCAAATCCTTGGCACTGTTATGTTCGATCATCCCGTTGGCCCGGATGGTCTGCAATACACAGAACGTGGGAGTCCCCCCGTCAAATCGGATCATCGGTTGACCCGCCGGAAAGTTGGAGCGCAAAAGAATGGCCGCATGAAGCCCGATCAGCTTGCGGACATTCCCCCGGACCACAATCGGACTCGAAACCGCATAGGTCCCTCGGGGCAGATACACAATCTCCGCCCCGGAATCAATCGCCGCTTGAATTCCCGGCTGGTCATCATCCACCGTGTCCCCACTTCCGTTGGAAACCGTTGCCCCCGTGCTCAGAACATTTTTCCACTTACTCAAATCCAGTGTGTTGTAATCCGGCGTTTCCAAAACTGGCAGACCCACACTCCCATCCACCGCATCTGCAAACTTTTTGTAAGGACCGTGCGACACATATTTCTCCACCTCGCGAACGCCACTGCCACCCGCTACCGGACGATTGTTCCCGGTCTGATCCGAGACCACCGTTCCGTAACCACTCGAGCTCAGATTGCGCAGCAAAACCTTGCCCTTATTAATCACCGCTGCATTTCCCGCCCCTCCCCCGCTCAAAACCGCATCCACCAGCGTCAGATGAGAAGCTTGATGTTGCATGCTGATGACAGGCACCGTGTTTTGACTGGTCAACCCCCGGACATGCAGAGTGTTGCGCGGCATGTTGATGCCCCGCACCCTCTGATTCTGTAAAGTCAGATTCTCCACCGTGATTCCATACTGATAATGACCATTGGTCAGCGATCCCGTTCCACTGGACAATTCCATGGCTGTGTCGAAACCTACAATCGACACATCCTTGATCATGGCGGGTCCCGGCCAGGCCCGATTCATGGAAATTCCCGTCTTACCCACCCCGGCAACATCCCCACTTCTCACCGTCACGTCAAAAATCCCTCCCCGGTTGCTCACCAAATAATCGATCCCGATCGCCCCCGGATTCCCGCTCCCCACATCAATGGTCAAATTCCTGATATAATGACGGAACGCCTGATTCCCCGTGCCCAAAGTCGCATCATTCGGATTCTCCGATCCTGTCATCAAAACCGCCTTGGGTGCTGTCGAACTCCCATACCCCACCGCATTGTTCGCCAACTTCAACACCGCTCCCGCCCTGCTCTCCCCTTGGATCCAAAAACCCGAACGCCATCCATTCCATTTGGTAGAATTTAACACCTTCGCCTGTAACTGATCCGTCAGCTTGTAGGTCCCATTCGGGACATAAATGATCGGCTGCGCTCCATAAAGACTGCCTTGCGACAAAGCCGCGCTGATCGCCTCCCGAAAGGCCAGGGTGTCATCTGCTGTCCCATTGCCCAAAGCTCCATAAGATCGCACATTCCACACCGGAGCATCCGCCGGATACTTCACCTCGGTCGCGGCACGGGACTCCCCTCCCCACACCAGCCACATCATCCATACCACCAGCCACATTTTGATACTTGAATCGTTCATGGTTGCTCCTGTTTGTTTGCGTTGACCCTTCTGCTCGTAGGCATGTGTATGTATTGATGACAAATTTGTCTTTCCTGGATTTGATGTTTTAGTTACTCATATGATGTGGTTGCCCGAATTGTGAATAACTCCATCCAAAGCCCCCATTCCTCAACCTCCACGCCCACCCTCCCGTGAGAACACCTCGCAAAAAAGTCTCCAGCACCAAGCTCGTTATCTCCCGTAAAATTCGCATGCCTCACGGTGGCCCCTGTCATCTGGGCATCCGTCATCTTGGAGAAAATTCCCACGGCATGCCCTGGCACACCCATCAGGGAGTTCAACGAGCTTGTTATTGGCCTCCAAGGCTCCTTTACCCATCGCATCAACCGAACCACCTTTTCCCACCAGGAAGCGCAGTGCGCTTGGATCCGTGAAAAAGACTTTCACGAATTAAACGGACATCATTGCACCTGGGCCAACATCGCCCTCCACCCCGACTGGATCAAGGCCTTTCAAAAACTCTTCGGCCCTTCACTCAATCTCTGCGCTCTCCAGCCCCAAACCCTCCCCACTCAACGATGGACCCCCATCCGCAACCAAATTCGCGACTGGCACCATCATCATCAACAACCCGACGCAGCCTCTCTTCGCCAACTTTTGTTCGATCTGTTTGACGCCATCTGCTCCCACCATGACGCTGCACCCAAATCCATTCCATGGTGGATCGAACGCGCCCAAACCGAGCTGGCCAAACTCCCCATCGAGGAAGCTACCCTCTCCCGCCTTCAGAAAATCTGTCATCGCAGCCCCGAACACATCTCCCGCTCCTTTCAGGAGCACCTCGCCTGTAGCCCCTCCACTTACCTCAACCGGCTGCGATTGACCCAGGCCTGCCGCCAACTCACCCATAGCGACCTCAGCGTCACGGAAATCGCCTACGCCTGCGGGTTCCAAAGTCTTAACTACTTCTTCACCTGCTTCCGTAAAACTTATCGCATGTCCCCCTCCGAGTATCGCCGACAATCCGGCCTCGGAGTTTAACCCCGCAACTCAAATATGAATGGCTTCCCCTTGCGAGGCCGCCACCGCCTCCATCAACATCTCGCTCAACGTCGGATGCGCGTGGATCGTCGATAAAATCTCATCCACCGTGGCCTCCAGCGTGATGGCCAGACTCATCTCCGCAATCAGTTCCGTGGCTTCCGCCCCCACAATGTGGGCCCCCAGAATCTCTCCGTGTTTCTCCCCTACCAAAACCTTCACAAAACCATCCACCTCTCCCGCCGCCACCGCCTTGCCACTGGCCCGATACGGGAACTTGCCCACCTTGAATTTGGTTCCCAGCTCCTTGGCCTTCTTTTCCGTCAAGCCCACACTCGCAATCTGCGGGTGGCAATACGTGCAGCCTGGGAAAACGGTGACCTTGTGCGGCTTTTTCCCCGCCACAAACATTCCCTCCACCGCCTCCACCGCCTCATGGGAAGCCACGTGGGCCAACCAGGGCGGACCGATGATATCCCCCGCCGCATAAATGCCCGGCACTGAAGTCTGATAAGTCGCATCCGTCTTCAGATAACCCTTCTCCAACTCCAGACTCAGACCCTTGTCCAGCAATCCCTCCAACTGCGGCTGCACCCCGATCGCCACCAACAGCGCCTCCGCCTCAATCGTTTTGTTTTCTTTGCCCGAGACCGTAACCCTGACCCCGCCAGTCGTCAGCTCGGTTTTTTCCATCTTGGTTTCTGTCCAAACCTCAATACCGGATTTGACAAAGCTCTTCGCCACCACGTCCGCCGTCTCATGATCCTCTTGGGGAAGAATTTGAGGCAACATTTCCAGCAAAGTCACTTTGGTTCCAAAAGCATTGAAAAAATAAGCAAACTCCACCCCGATCGCCCCCGCGCCCAAAATCACCAACGACTTCGGCTGCTTCTCCACCACCAAAGCCTCGCGGCTCGTCATCACCCGTACACCATCCACCTCCACACCCGGCAAACGACGCGGTGTGGTCCCCGTGGCCAGCAACACCTTTTTCGCCTCCAGGACCTGCTCTTTCCCGTCCAAGCCCATCACTCGAACCTTCTTGTCTTTGGAGACCGTGCCTCGACCCACGAAATAATCCACCTTCTTGGACTTGAATAAAAACTCAATCCCCTTGGCCATCTTGTCCGCCACCCCACGACTGCGCTGCACCACCTTGGCAAAATCAAAACTCAACTCCTTGACCGTAATCCCATAATCCTCCGCGTGTTGCATCATCTGATACACCTCCGCATTCTTCAACAAAGACTTGGTCGGGATACAACCCCAGTTCAGACAGGTTCCCCCCGCCCGCTCCATCTCCACACAGGCCACTTTCTTACCCAGTTGGGCGGCACGAATCGCCCCCACATAACCTGCCGGGCCAACCACCAATCACAATCAAGTCGTAGATCATAAGAACCGATAAACTATTCCAGCCCCCCCGCAAGGGCAAGAGAGGAAATGGCTTTCCCCCAAGCCCTTCTTGAGACTAAACTTTACCCATGGCACAGGTTGAGATTGAAAAACTGACCTACCGCGAATACGAGGAACTGCCGGAAACAGGTCCCCGCTATCAACTCATTGACGGAGAACTGCACATGTCGCCC
This sequence comes from Blastochloris sp., assembly GCA_012031345.1. Taxonomy (GTDB): domain Bacteria; phylum Verrucomicrobiota; class Verrucomicrobiia; order Methylacidiphilales; family JAAUTS01; genus JAAUTS01. The sequence continues at coordinate 29,454 of JAAUTS010000009.1, forward strand.
GCACCCGATCGCTTCCACCAAGTCGTTTCCCGTAACCTGCAATATATCATCATGCAATATCTCGAGCACCACCCCATCGGTGAACTCTACGATGCCCCTTTTGATGTCCACCTGTCCGAACATGATGTGTTCCAACCCGACCTCTGTTTTGTCTCCGAAGCCCGCGCTGATATTCTGGTAAAAAAAGGTATGTTGGGCTCCCCTGACTGGGCGGCCGAAATTCTCTCTCCCTCCACCGCTTCCTTGGACAAAAGGGACAAGCGCCTCCGCTACGCCAAATTCGGAGTCAAAGAACTTTGGCTGATTGACCCCGAACTGTGCCGCATCCACCTCTACGACCTGACCCTCAATCCTAACAAACCCCAAGCCACCTACGACGAGGGCGAAACCTTCAGCTCAGCTCACTTTCCTGGATTGACCTTCGAATCCGACCGGATCTTCTTTGACAAAAGACGACGCCCTTGACCCAACCAAGAACTCAGAGGAGCAGGAGCTGCGTTTAAAGTTGGAAGTGTAAAAGTTTTAAGATCGTAACACTTGCCATCCCTTGGATTTTTTTCAAAACCAGCTTTTCCATCTAACCTAACCTCTAGGCCTATCCCCTATATCAAGAGGGGCAGAAAGGGCCACAGGCCCGCTTCCGGGTGTGTTCCTCCTACCCGCTGACGCAACTTCAAAGTTAGAAGTGTGAAGTTTAAAGATCAGCATCTCCCACACCAGTTGTCAGAAATCAGAAATAAAGAATTCCCCCAACCCGATACTGTCTTCCCCGCCTCTGTGCCCCCTGTGTCCTCTGTGGTTAATCCTCCCCCACCCCCTCAAACCATCTACAAAGTCAAAAATCCAACGGCCTGCCCTACGACAAGAAATTCCTACCCACCACTCTTTCTGCTCTGGGCAAACTACATCACACTGTTATACCAGCAGCACATATGAATCTCCCCCAAACCACTCGCCTGGCCTTCTTGTTGACTTGCGTCCATCTTGCAGGCTTTTTTTGCTTGAATGGCCAGGAGCTTCCCCCGAGGGAGGAAATCGCCATCCCAACCCCTGCCTATCAGCGTTATTTGGATGTCAAAAAAGAAACCAACTCGCTCATGGAAAAAAAAGATTGGGATGGACTCGAAGCTCTCGCCAAGAAACTCCGTGAATCCAAGGAATCCCTCGATGCAGGCACATGGCTGCTTTCCATCTTTTATAAGGAATTGGATAAGGTTCCCCTGAGTTCCATGGAAACGGAAGCCGAAACCATGAACACCTTTAAAGACTGGGTCCACCAACGACCCGAGAGTGTCGTGGCCAAGGTAGCTCTGGCCGAGGCCTACATCACTTGGGCATGGAACGCACGAGGCAGTGACTATGCTCATACGGTAAGCGAGGAAGGTTGGACGCTGATGAAAGAACGCCTCGATCTTGCTTGGAAATCTCTGGAATCATGTAAAGAGGCAGCCGCCACCCACCCGGAATGGACCGCCGTCGCCCAAAGGGTGGCTCTGGGCCAGTCTTGGGATCGTACCCGTTACATGACCATGATGAATTCCGCCCTCGCACGTGAACCTGGCTACGGGGAATATTATACCCAGCTTTGTTACTGGCTTTTGCCCCGCTGGCATGGCGAATCTGGTGATTTTGAACAATGGATCAGCCAGAGAGTTCATCAATTCCCCGAGGCAGAGCAGGATCAGGCTTATGCCCGTATGGTTTGGTTCGCTGACCGCATGAACTTCCCGGAAGAAATCGTTTTCGCCCAACACCGTCTGGATTGGAGCAAAACCAAACGCGGCTTTGAACAATGGCTGAAAAACAAGCCGGACAACCTCATGGTCCGCTTCCAATTCCTCAGACTGGCTTTGAAAGCCGATGATCGCAACACCACCCGTGAACAATTCGATCATCTCGGCGGGATTTACTGGCCCGGCTTGTGGAAGGGAATCAACCAGTATGAGGCGGCTCGCCAATATGCCTATCACTCTGGACCCAATCCCTTCCTCCCCAAACCCTCAGCTCAAAACGACAAACGAGAGAAGCAAAATATCACCGCCTATCCCTGGCTTAAAACCATCATTCTGGTTTTTGGTCGGACTGTTGCGGGATTGATCCTGGCTCTGTGTATTTTTTTGTTGCTCTGGCAATCGGCTCGACCTGGCTTGGGTCTTGTCCTGGCCGCACTTTGTGTCGGACTTTCCTCTCTGTTCGGCCCTCACGGGAACCTACCCTTGTTGGCCGTTGTCCTTTTTTTCTGGATCCAGGCCCGACCAAAATCTATCGCCTCTGACAACGAAGCATCATCTCCGGAAGGTTTCACCTACTCACCGATCCTAACGCTCTTATGGGTTCTGGGACTTGGCGCGGTTTTTCTGCTCTTTCAAATTTTTTCCACCACTTGGCTCATGTTGCCCCAACTCCTCGGGTTCCCGGCGGAAGCCTCCTTTGTTCTGATTGACATTCAATCCCAGGTTCTCGTTTCGAGTGAGATTTTCTGGTCCATTCTGCTTTCTCAAATTCTCCTGCTGCTGCTTCTGCTTTGGGTGTGTGGCCTCCGTCAAAATCTCCATTGGATCGAACAACTCGGACTTCTGCCCGCATCCTTCCGAACTCTCGGGTTTTGTGTGTTGCTGGGAGTCGGGCTGCAATTTCTGATGGCCCTCATCCCGGAATCATTTTGGGATCAAAAATCCGTGGAGTCCTCCAGGCTGATCTCCTCTTGGTTGACCAGTTCCATCGTCCTGAACCTTAGCGTCATCATCTTCGCTCCCTTGGTGGAGGAACTGCTTTTCCGCGGTTTCGCCTTGTCCTCCTGGCTGAAACGCTGGCCCGTCTGGGTCGCTGTCCTGCTTTCTTCCAGCATTTTTGCCGCACTCCATCTTCAATATGGTTGGACGGCATTACTAAGCATCTTTTCCCTCGGACTGCTCCTCGCCCTTTGCCGTCTGAAAACGGGCAGCGTCCTGCCCTGCATCGCCCTCCACCTTGGTTATAATGCCGCTCATGTCATCACTCAGTGGCTCTTGATCACCCCATATTTCGAGGCCGCCCCTTAGCAGCGGTCATGTTCTGGAAGTCTCTTCCTTAACTTGGATCAAAAAGGAAGACAGGCTCGCAGAGCCTACTCCGGGTGCTTGCCCCTTTCCTCCCTCTTTCCCGAAAACTGAAGACTGTAAACTACCGCCTTCTCAAACCATCAACAAAGCGGGGCTCTCCAACAGCTCTTTCACTTCCTTCAGGAACAGCGCTCCGTCCGCTCCGTCCACCACCCGGTGATCCGCTGACAGAACCAATGCCATACGATGACCGGGAACAATCTGACCTCCCGCCGATACCACCGCCTTGCTCACAATATTTCCCACCGCCAGAATCGCCGCCTGAGGCGGATTCACAATCGCGGAAAAACGATCCACCCCGAACATGCCCAAATTGGATACCGTAAAGGTTCCCGTGGTGTATTCCTCCGGCTTCAATTTACCCTCCTTGGCCCGCGCTGCCAGTTCCTTGGCTTCGCTGCTGATTTGTTTTAGGTTCTTGTCCTGAGCGTCGGCGATCACCGGAGTGATCAAGCCTCCCGGTATGGCCACTCCAAAGGCCAGGCGAACCGATCCATTCATGCGGATGGCGTCCTCCTCCCAGGTGGCATTGACGGCAGGGGTTTTGCGCATGGCGTTGGCACAGGCTTTAAGAACAAAATCGTTGAAACTCAGCTTAACCGGAGGCTGGGCCTTTTCCAGACGCGCATTCAAAGTAGCCCGCAACGCCATACACGGCGCCATGTCCACTTCCATCTCCACGTAAAATGAGGCACACTCTGCTTGCTCTGCTGCAGGCGCTTGGCAATGGTCTTGCGCATGTTGGTCAAAGCCACCCGCTCCTCTTTGACAATCGGTCCCGCAGGATTCAACCATCCGCCCGATACTCCACCCGCCCCGGCACCAGCTGATAAAACATCTTTTTTCACCACCCGTCCGCCCGGTCCGCTGCCGCTCAGCGCATCCAACTTCACCCCAAGTTCCTTGGCCACTTTTTTGGCTAGAGGAGAAGCCTTGATTCGGCCCGAAGAAGACGCCGTCTCCGCTTTCAAATGACGGGTCTCTGATGAAGAATCCGTCACCTCAGCCTGGGGAGCTGTCGCGGGTTCATGAGTGGAGTCCTTCTTCGTTGCAGTTGCTTCAGGTGCCGGCCCCTTCAGCGCAGCCTCATCCACTGCTTCACCCTGCTTGCCCACCACTGCCACCGGACTCTTGCACGGAACCGAACTGCCCGCCGGATGCAGGATTTTGAGCAGAATCCCCTCATCAAAGGATTCCAAATCCATGGTCGCCTTATCCGTCTCAATTTCCGCGATCACGTCGCCCGTATTCACCTGATCGCCCTCGTTCTTCAGCCATTTGAGAACCGTGCCCTCGGTCATGGTGTCGCTGAGTTTGGGCATTACAATGATATTGGCCATTTTGAAAAAAATTTAAGTTAAGAATTGATCTGATCAGGTTGTAAACGCGTTACTTTCAAAGCCTCAACCCACGTTCAAGGCCGCTCTGACAATCCGGTCCACGTTGGGAATCTGAATTTTTTCAAGAGGATCACTGTAAATGGCCGGGGCGTCAATGGCAGACAATCGTTTGATCGGAGCATCCAAATCATCAAAGGCTCTTGATTGTATCAAATGGGAAATCTGCGCTCCAACCCCGCAGAACGGTTTGTTCTCCTCCACCACGAGTGCCCGATGAGTCTTGCGCACGGACTCCAGAATCGCCTCCTCATCCAAGGGACGAATGGAACGCAAATCCACCACTTCCACCTCCAGGTCATGCTCGGCTTGCAGCAGCTCCGCCGCCTTCAGCGCAAGAATGACACAACGACCATGGGAAATGATGGTCAGGTCTTTACCCTCACGCTTCACATCAGCCTTGCCGATCGGAACCAGATATTCCTCCTCCGGCACTTCCCCCATCTCCCCGTATAACAGGGTGTTCTCCATGAAATAAACCGGATCGTTGTCCCGAATTGCCGATTTGATCAAGCCCTTGGCGTCGTAAGCGGTGGCTGGACAAACCACTTTGAGACCCGGCACGTTGGCAATCGCATTTTCCGGCGTGTGGGAATGGGTCGCACCCACGTTGGTCCCTCCATTGGCCGGCCCACGGATCACAATGGGACAGTTGATCTTCCCCCCCGACATATAGCGGATAGCCGAGGCATTGTTGATCATCTGATCCCACGCCACATAGGCAAAACTGTAAAACATCAACTCCATCACAGGACGCAGACCCAACATGGAAGCCCCAATCCCCATGCCGATGAATCCCGCCTCACTGATCGGTGTGTCCGCGATGCGTTTGTCCCCGTATTTGGCCCACATCCCCTCCGTCACCTTGTAGGCACCGTTATACTGAGCCACTTCCTCCCCCATGATCACGACATTTTCATCGCGCTCAATTTCTTCACTCATGCCCTCCCGCAGGGCTTCACGATAACTTAATTTACGCATGGATCACTTTCCGTTCTTGAAGGTTTGAAATTCTGGTACGTTAGGGCGAACTTCTTGAAACAAACATCCAGGCCCGCCCTCTTTTTATTCTTCATCATTAAAAAACAAAGTTCCTTGCGAGGTGCGGCCATGGTCCACTTCCCAGTAAATGTCCTCCATCATCGATTCAGGCGCGGGCCAAGGGCTCGCATCCGCAAAAGCAGCCGAAGCGTTTGCCTCCGCCTTGGCCTCTTGGTCGATGACTTCATAAGCCTCCTCCGTTAACACCCCTTCAGAAATCAACCTTTTCTTGAAAAGTTGAATCGGGTCCTTGGTCTGCTTGTAATTTTCAATCTCCTCCGGGCTTCGATACTTCTTTCGATTGGCGTCCGCCACCGAGTGCCCCTCGTAACGATACGTGTCAATCTCCAACAGCGTCGGACGTGAATCTTCATGAGCCCGATCCAAAGCCTCCTTGATCTTGGCCCGAACCTCATAGATGTCGTGACCCATGCACACATCCCAGTCCATGTCGTAACCCTCTGCCCGCTTGGCTAAGGACTCGCGGAAAGCTGAAGAACGGGCCTCACTCGTGCCCATGGAGTATCCATTGTTCTCAATGATATAAATCACCGGGATGCTCCAAAGCGAAGCCAAATTCAACGATTCATGGAACGCTCCCTGGTTGACCGCTCCATCCCCAAGGTAACAGAGGCAGGAACCCTTCAACCCCTTGTATTTTTGATAATAGGCCAGGCCCAAACCCAGAGGAGTCTGCCCCCCAACAATGCCATGACCACCCCAGAAATTTTTGTCTGGAGCAAAAAAGTGCATCGATCCCCCTTTGCCCTTCGAACAACCCGTCGCCTTCCCGTAAAGCTCCGCCATACATTCATCCATCCCCATCCCCACCGCCAACGCATGGCCATGATCCCGATAAGTGGTGATGACGTGGTCGTGTTTGCCACAAACAGAGATCGAACCTACTGCCACTGCCTCCTGACCAATATAAAGGTGTAAAAAACCACCTATCTTGTTTTCCTGGGCATACGACTTCATCGAGCGCTCTTCAAAACGACGGATACGGATCATGTCCCTTAACAACCGGATCTTGTCCTCCGATTTTAAAGCCTTGTTCACCGGGGCATTCGCATGAACAGAGTTCACTACAGCAACGTCCGCGCTTTTTTTCGTATCCTTCGTTTTCACATCAAGAGTAGGCATTTTGAACATTCTTTCCGGCTTTCCCAGCTCCAAGCCTCGTGGACAACAAAGTTACACGAATCATCCTAAGATGATCCCCATCCACTTGAACATCAAGGCTCTTGAACTACAGAACTGCCTGCAAAACCATAACATAGAGGTCTTTGTTTCCGTGTAAAACTTTTCTTGAAAAAATCCGGTCAACTCAACCTCTTTCCTCTTTAAAATAACACAAATTCCCCCTCCACCATTCCAACATTAGCCCGGCTATTTGCTTGAAAAAATCACCTATCGTGACAATCTCGTGACATGGCCATGCTGATCCGACTCTTCGAAAACCAGCCTGAGTCCGCCCTCCCCTTCCCCCTGCTCGAAAAAGCCCTCCTTCTCGGACGCAACGCAGATTGCAGCATCCGCCTCAATCACCCCTCCGTCAGCCGCAGCCACGCCAAACTCCATCAACACGAAAATCAGTGGTATATCCAGGACCTCAACTCCAGCAACGGCACCTACCTCAACGGACACCGTTGCGAAACCAACACCCTGCGGGAAGGCGACATCGTCAACGTGGGAGACTTCTCTCTCGTTTTCAGTGAACGCAACCCCGACGCCATCCCCGTCATGTATTCCTGGCTCGAACGCGTCGGCCAAAAAGCCATCGAAATCGTCCGCCAGATCCATCAACCCAACACCATTTCCCCCCAGCCATCTCACACCCCATCCCCTCTCACCGCCAAAACACCCCCCGTGCCCATCGCCAAAGTCATTCGGGCCAAGCCTTCCGACATTCTCACCAGTGCCGCCTTCGAAAAAACCGGCCCCGTCTCCACCGGCTTTCCCTTCACCCAAACCAAAAACGCCCCGGCCCCTCAACTCAAACGTCTTCCCGCCCCAAAACTTCCCCCACGCTGACCCTCCCCTCAGCCACCCTCTTCTGGTAAAACGGCATCCTCTAACAACACCACCGGACATCTGGGAATTTTTGCCATAAACGTTTTCCCATAGCCCTTGGATAAAATTCGATTGTCCAAAATCGCAATCTGACCCCGGTCCGACGCCGTGCGGATCAAACGCCCGATCCCCTGCCGGAACTTCAACACCGCCTCCGGCAACGAATACTCCGCAAAAGGATCCCCCCCACGCTCCTCAATCCATTCCAGCTTCGCCTCCACCAGCGGATGATCCGGCACCGCAAACGGTAAGC
>JAAUTS010000096.1 GCA_012031345.1 Blastochloris sp.
GTAAATTTCAAGAGAGAATTTCTTCCGGCTAGGAGCGACGAGGGCGCATATCCACAAGGATACGCAACTGAGGAGCAACAACGCAGGAAGGAATTTTTCGCAGAAAGTTTACCCTGAGCCACTTTTTAGACAGCCTCTTAGTACAACTCCGGCACGAACATCTCCGGCGGCACAGGATTCCGCTTGTAATCCGGGTGATGAATCCGCTCCGGCAAGATAATAGGCTCGCGCTCCACCTCGGTGTAAGGCACTTGTTGGAGCAGATGATGGATGCAGTTCAAGCGCGCCTTCTTCTTGTCGACCGCCTGCACCACCCACCACGGAGCCTCCGGGATACTTGTCCGATCCAGCATGATCTCCTTCGCCTTCGTGTAATCCTCCCAGCGTCGGCGCGATTCCAAATCCATCGGACTCAACTTCCATTGTTTCAACGGATCATGAACCCGGCAACTGAAACGGAACTCCTGCTCCTCATCCGTGATGGAAAACCAATACTTGATCAATTGGATTCCCGACCCGATCAACATCTTTTCAAAACCCGGCACCGTGCGGAAAAATTCCTCGTATTCCGCATCCGAACAAAACCCCATCACCCGTTCCACCCCCGCCCGGTTGTACCAACTCCGATCAAACAACACCATCTCCCCCGCCGCCGGCAGATGGGCGATGTAGCGTTGAAAATACCACTGGGTCTTCTCCCGGTTGTTCGGGGCAGGCAGGGCCGCCACCCGGCACACCCGCGGATTCAATCGCTGCGTGATACGCTTGATCGCCCCACCTTTTCCCGCTGCATCACGACCCTCAAAAAGAATGACCAACTTATGCCCCGTCGAGACCACCCACTCCTGCAACTTCACCAACTCCCCCTGCATCCGGAACAACTCCCGGAAATAAACCCGCCTCGCCTCCTTGCGTGCCGCCTTCTCCTCATCAGTCAACGGCGCCTCCGCCGTTCTCGGATCCTCATCCTCCAACTCCAGCTCCAACTCCTCATCAAAACTATCCGCCATTTCCAAATGAATGCGTTGGATCAGATCGCTCGTCATTGCTCTCTCTTCTTTCATCATAAAATCACTCCTCGTCCAGGTTCTTCCGCTTGCCACGGAACGCTGCCACAATGGGTCAGCCGCCCTCCCAGCGCAATCGGGGAAATGCTCTGACAACAAACTGTAACCTGTTCTCCTTCCATTCTCCCCACTTCCCAATTTCCAAGCTTCCCAACTTACAGGCCTGCGCTCTCCTCAATAAGGATTCCCAAGGGATTCCCGAGCCTATAAGCTCACTCGCGCATGTCCCTCATTCCCCTCGATCCCCCCCTCATCCGTGAAGCCGCCTGCCGCGCCCTCGGCGAAGACATCGGCCCCCTCGACCTCACCGTCTCCGCCCTCATTCCCAAGGACAGCCGCAGCCGCGCCCGCATCTTCGTCAAGGAAAAGGGCATCCTGGCCGGACTCCCTCTCGCCCAACGCGTCTTCAACGAACTCGACCCCGGCTGCGTCCAACGCCCCCTCAAACAAGACGCTGAGCCACTCTCCCCCGGCGACAGCATCCTGGAACTCGAAGGCTTGAGTTCCGCCATTCTCAGCGGAGAACGCTCCGCCCTCAACTTCCTGCAACACCTTTCCGGCATCGCCACCGAAACCCGCCGTTACGTGGACGCCGTAGCCCACACCTCCTGCCGTATCCTCGACACCCGCAAAACCCTGCCCGGACTCAGGCACCTCCAAAAATATGCCGTCCGTTGTGGAGGCGGAACCAACCACCGCTTCGGCCTTTACGACGCCTTCATGGCCAAGGACGAACCATGTCGCCCTTCTCGAACCTAACAACCCAGCCGCCGATCACAGCGCAGCCCAACCCGCCCCCTCCGGCTTGCAGGACGCCGTGCAGCGGATGCGCCGCTTCAACCCGGAGGCCCCGCTCATCGTCGAGGCGGACACCCTCGAACAAGTCCGCATCCTGGCCTCTTGTGAAGTGGATCAAATCCTGCTCGATAACATGTCCTGCGCCATGATCCACGAAGCCGTCACCCTCGTCCGCGGTCGCTGTCTCCTGGAAGCCTCCGGCAACATGAGTCTGGACCGCGTCGCCCAAGTGGCGGAAACCGGGGTTGATTTCATCTCCGTAGGTGCCCTGACCCACAGCGTCCGCGCCCTCGACTTCAGCCTGGAAATCCTGACATGAACCTCTCCCTCACCCAAAAACTGCTCCGGCTCCCGCTCTACGTTCAGATCATCGCCGCACTCTTCCTGGCCCTCCTCTTTGGTCTGCTCGGAAAAATGTTTCTCTCGGAAACACAACTCTCCTCAACCATCGAGGTGCTGGAATTCATCGGCGGCCTCTTCGTGCGCGCCTTGAAAATGTTGGTCGTTCCTCTCATCGTCTCCGCCGTCATTTCCGCCGTGGCTGGCATCGGCCAACAAAAAGGATTCGGACGCCTTGCCCTCAAAACCACCGCCTACTACCTCTCCACCAGCCTCCTGGCCATACTCATCGGACTCTTTTTCGTCAACCTCCTCCAACCCGGCATCATCAACGGCTCCCCCGGCTCCACCCAAATCAAACTGCCCCCCGCCGACACCACCACCCTGGCCCAAGGCTCCGGTCGCGGCATGGGAGATGTCGTGGCCATCTTTGAACGCATGATCCCCACCAATGTCATCGCGGACGCCGCCCAGGGTCAAATCCTCGGACTCATCTTCTTCTGCCTGCTTTTTGGCTACTTCATCTCCCGCATTCATCCCGACTTATCCCAGGCCAACCTCAACTTTTGGCAGGGCACCTACGAGGTCATGATTCGAATCACCGACCTGGTCATGCGCTTCGCCCCGCTCGGCGTCTTCGCCCTCGTCGCCACCATCTCCCTTCAGTCCGACTTGGAGGAAATTCTTCAACTCATCCGCTTCCCCATCGCCGTGCTTCTGGCCCTGGGCACTCACCTGCTGGTCACTCTGCCCCTGATTCTGATCTTCATCGCCAGGGTCAACCCCATCGCCCACTACCGGGCCATGCTCGACGCCCTCCTCACCGCCTTCTCCACCGCCTCCTCCAGTGCCACCCTGCCCGTCACCATCGACTGTCTCACCACCAAGGCCGGCGTCAGCAAACGCGTGGTCGGCTTCACCACCCCGCTGGGTGCCACCATCAACATGGACGGCACCGCCCTCTACGAATGTGTGGCCGTGCTTTTCCTCCTCCAATTTTTCGGGATCGAAATCACCCTCACCACCCAGTTTCTCACCGTCACCCTCGCTCTGCTCACCTCCATCGGCGTCGCAGGGATCCCCGCCGCCAGCTTGGTCGCCATCCTCGTCATCCTCACCGCCGTCGGCCTGCCTGACGCCTACGTCGGCATCGGCGTCGCCCTGCTCCAATTCACCGACCGCCCCCTCGACATGTGCCGCACCGCCGTCAACGTCTTCAGCGACAGCGTCGGCGCCGTCGTCATCGCCCGCAGCGAGGCGAAACCACCAAACTTTAAACTCTGCTTATCCCTCAATTCCCCAACAAAAACTGAATCCCCCCTCACCCTTCCGCGTCTATCCAAGTTGACAGAACCCATCCCTCGCTCTTGATTATTTTATGAACTTCCACCCCGCTCTCCCCCTCCTCTCCCTGGCTCTACTCTCCCTCCTTGCCGCCTGCGCCTCCGCCCCGGAACCCTCCGTCCGCTACGTGGAACCCGGTGCCCAAGGCCGCATTCAAACCACAGGCATCGAATCCCAGGACATCTCCGCCGCCGCCCAAAAGGCCGCCCAATCCATCGTCACCGTCCCCAGATCGCCCAAGCCCCTCGTCCTCCCATCGTCATCATCGCCCCCGTCGTCAACCGCAGCGCCAGCCCCATCGACACCAGCCTCTACACCTCCAAACTCCGCGGCACCCTCATGCAATACGGAGGTGGTAAAGTCCAATTCCTCGCCCGCGACGCCTCCGCCGCCACCAACGAACGCGAACAACAATTGCGCGAAAGCGGTGCCGTCCAAAGTGGTGGCACCGCCCAGTCCGGCCGCGTCGCCGCCACCTACGACTACGTCCTGACCGCCGAACTCCAGGGCATCTCCACCGCCAGCCGGGAAGGAGCCAGCGACTACTTCCTGGTCTCCTTCAAGTTGGTGGATTTCAACGACCTGCTCCTCTGGGAAAATCAATACGAAATCAAAAAGGAAGGCCGGGAAAGCGGTGTCTATCGCTGATCGGGTGAAGACGCCCCTCCTCATCGGCTGTCAGCTCATCGCTCTCAGCCTGCTGCTCTCCTGCGCTGGCCCCTCCGCCCCGCGCTCCGCCTCCGGCACACGCATCGAGCCCGCAGCCTTGGTCTCCGCCGAACAAACCGTGGACAGCCGCGGCATCCCCCGGAACTCGCGCCAGGACGTTCATCGCCCTCTACAGTCAGGGCCGCCAAAACTCCGTCCTCCACGCCATGCGGGCCGGACTCTCCGCCCTCCGCCTCGGTCACTTCGATCTGGCTCGGGAAACTTTTGACCGCGCCATCGCCGAAGTCGAATCCCTTCAGGAAGGTGCCGAACAGGCCAAACGCGCCAAGAGCCGTTTCGTGGGGGAACGAGAAAAATGGTTCAAAGGTGAAAATCATGAACGCGCCGCCCTCTACCTCTACCGCGGTCTGCTCTACCTGCGGGATCAGGACTTCGGAAACGCCGCCGCCTGCTTCAAACGCGCCCAACTCCAGGACATCACCGGAGACGACGCCCCGGACTTTGCTGGCGACTGGTTCAGTGCCGAGTGGGCTCTGGCTTTAGCCTCCCTGAAAAACGGCTTCCCTGCCGATGCCGACGCCGCCCGCCAACGGGCCGAAACCTTCCCCCACAAGCCCAACCCCGTCCTCTGGCCCGGCCCTAACACCACCACCCTGATCATTCGTCGAGGCAGGACAAGGCCCGCGCAAATATCGCGGCGGCAACCAAGGCGAACAACTGCGCTACGCCAGCAACCCCAGCCGCATCCATCAGATTCAGGCACTCCAACAAAAAAATCCCGCCCTGGAAGATCTTTACCTCCAAGCCACCACCCGTGGAACCCGCCAAGTCGATTTTATTCTGGGAGAAAAAGCCTCCTTCAAAGAAGACACCTCCAACGCCACCCTCGGACTTGCCGCCGGGGCCATCATCGCCGCTGAGACGGAAAAACCGGAATCGCCGCCGGCATCCTCGGCCTCGCTGCCATCGGCACCGCCATCGCCTCCGCTGCCAGCGACCCCTCCGCCGACATCCGCGCCTGGGACAACCTCCCCCACTCCCTGTTTTCCTGGCTCTGGATCAGCCCGGCGATCCCCTCGAAGTCCTCGGCCTCGACCCCGCCGGGCTCGTCGTGAATCAAAGCTCCATCCCCGCCGTCTCAGATGATGGCGGACAAACCAAACTCCGTGTGCTATTTGTTCGATTCAAGGAATAATATCCCCTTTTATGAAAATCATCCCCCATCTGATCCCCGGCACCTTCCTCACCCTTTTCCTGGCCTTGAGCGCCTGCACCCACGGCCCTTACACCCCCAAGACCGAACCGGAAAAACCCGAAGCCCGCGGCCTGCCCATCGTCTTGCTCGACAAGGATCTCCGCCGCACCCTCTCCGTGGATGTGCCCGTCAACAGCAGCCGCAACTCCGTCGGCAACCTCGTCGTTCAAGTCCCCCTCCGCAACCGCACCAATGACGAAACCCTCCAGATCCAAGTCCAAACCCTTTTCCGCGACAGCAACGGGCGCGTCCTTTATTCCGAACCCGGCTCCGAACCCGCCTGGACCCCCATGATGCTCACCCCCAACCAAAGCGGCCTCTATCAACAAGCCTCCCTCACCCCGGAAGCCGCTCAATTCACCATCCGCGTCCGTTACCTCGCACGCCCTAACTGATCTCTCTCATGAACCCACGCACCTTGCCCCTCCTCTGCCTCAGCCTTCTCCCTTATTTTTCGCTGTCGGCGGATACCAGCCAAGTCCCCGCTGACGGCCATTTCGAGGCCCAAGCCCAGCCCAAGCGTCCCAGCGGGCCGGCTCTTCCCATTCAAAATCCCCAGGAAATTCTCGAACAATTTAGTGAAGCCTACACCAAGGCGGGCAAACCCCGTCTCCTCCTCTACGTCAACCGACGCCTGCTCAACGAACAAGGTGAACTCTTGGAAGTCGCCAGTCTCAACACCAGCACCCAGATCAAGGGAGATTCCGTCCCTCTCCCCTCCACCACCGTCCAGGTCGGCTCCGACAACCAAAGCAACCCAGGCCCCGCCACTCCAAGCGGTCAAGGCGGGGAACGTCGGGAAACCACCAGCCTCTCCGTCCGCACCGGGACCGAACGTCCCCTCGGCGTCAGCCCCGTCACCGAGTCCGAGGCCCGCGCCATCGAGGAAGCTTTTCAAAAATCTTTCTTTGAAGCCCGCGCCCGTCTCGTCGATCAAAGCATCGCCTCCCTGGCTCTGCGGCCCTTGGAAAAAACCGGGGAAAACTTCCTGACCCCCGTCAAGGTGGATCAGGAAAGCCGCGAACTCGCCAGCCTCCGACAATCCACCGACATCGTGATCGAAATTCTCGCCCGCAACCAAAAAGTTCGTCTCGCCCAACCTTCCGGTAACGACCTGATCGAAGACCGCATCAGCCTCATCGCCACCGCCACCCAACTCAAAGACGGCATCAAACTCGCCCAGATCAGCTCCGACACCCTCTTCGGCTTCAACGAACGCCAGGGAGAACGCAACGAACGTCGCTTCCGTGAAGTCAGCCGACAAGAAATCCTCGATCAAACCGCCCTGGCTCTCATGCAGCGTCTGGAGTTTTAAAAAAACTGGAGCAAAGCTGACTTAATCCGAAAATGCTCTAAGGAACCGCTGATTAAAGGCCATCTAACCACCAAGACACAAAGATCGCGAAGAAAGCCGTTTTTTACAGAGGAATTTATTTTTCTTTCTTAGCGGTCATCGCGTCTTGGCGGTTAAATCCGTGTCTCCCTAAGCTCCCCTCACACCACCTTCACAAGCTGCCTTTGCCCTGCAACAGGGCTTCCATCCGCTTGACCAACGCGGGATCGTGCTGGCAGGCCTCCGGCCATTCGCGGACATACCCTTCCCCACGCAACTTCCGCGTGGCATCGATCCCCATGTGCGAGCCGATGTTAGGCTGCGTCGGCGCATGATCCAGACTGTCGCAGGGCCCCTTGGTGAATAAAGTATCACGCTGCGGATCAATGTTGGCGCAGACTTGGAACAACACCTCCGAACTGTTATGCACGTCCACCCCGGCATCCACCACCACGATGATTTTGGAAAACATCATCTGACCCATGCCCCAGAGTCCGTTCATGATTTTATAAGCCTGGTAGGGATATTGTTTTTTGATGCTGACCACGACCAAGTTGTGAAAAACCCCTTCCGCCGGCAGGGCGATGTCCACCACTTCCGGAAAGGTCATTTTCAGGATGGGAAAAAGAATCCGCACACTGGCCGAGCCAATATAAAAATCCTCCATCGGAGGTTTACCCACAATAGTGGCCGGATAAATCGCGTCCGCCCGATGCGTGATGCAGGTGATGTGGAAGGCCGGGTAATCATCCACCGGCGTGTAAAAACCCGTGTGATCCCCAAAGGGCCCCTCCGCCCGCAACACTTCCTTCGGATCCACATAACCCTCCATCACAAAGTCCGAGTTGGCCGGAATCATCAGATCATTGCTCACAGACTTGACCAGTTCCACCGATTGTTTCCGCAAAAAACCTGCCAGCAACAACTCATCCAAACCATCCGGTAAAGGTGCCGTGGCCGCAAAGGTGAAGACCGGGTCCCCGCCCAGACAAACCGTCACCGGCATCCGCTCCCCCCGCTCATAATAACGGCGCCCATGCCGGGCCGCCACCTTGTGAATCTGCCAGTGCATCCCGGTCGTCCAGGAATC
Source organism: Blastochloris sp. (assembly GCA_012031345.1). Lineage (GTDB taxonomy): Bacteria > Verrucomicrobiota > Verrucomicrobiia > Methylacidiphilales > JAAUTS01 > JAAUTS01. Next base: position 7,896 of record JAAUTS010000096.1, read on the forward strand.
AAAAACCTGCATTCGATACATCCCCACATTCCGCTCCCCTGTGTCCGGGTCCTGGGTGTAAACCGTGGGCAGGGTCACAAAAGGACCTCCATCCTGCGGCCAACAGGTCAGAATCGGCAAGTCCGCCAGACCCGAGCCCTCCCCCGCCTTCCAAATCCTCTCCTGACACGGTGCCGATGTCACCCGGACCGGACGGGCATGAATCACATCCACCCCCTGCCGCAACAACTCCCAGGCGTCCCCTAACGACTTGGGCGGCTTGGCCTTCATCAAAAAAGAAAGCTGCGCGGCGATCTCATCCATCGACCCCACCTTGAGCGACAAGGCCATGCGGCGATGACTCCCCAGCGCATTGATCAGAACCGGAAACGAAGAAACGGTTCCCCCCTGCAACACCGGTTGCTCAATCAACAAAGCCCGACCCCCGCCGGGTTTTTTCATTTCCAAATCTGCCAAAGCCGCCAATTCCAGCACCACCGAGACCGGTTCCTGAATCCGTAAAAGTTCCCCCTCGGACTCCAAACAACGAACAAAATCCTGCAACGAAGCGTAAGCCATACCTTCACCATAACCCAGACCACCACTTCTTCGAGCCTAAACAACACCCCACCCTTCACCCTTCACCCTTCACCATTCACCATTCACCATTCACCATTCCCCTTTTCCCCTTCCTCGACATGCTAAAACCTTTTCAAGCGGTTGTGATTTGCTATGGCTTCTTCCTGAACAAAAGAGTGGTGCGTCCCCAATGAAAACATAAAAAGCTCGCCGCCATCGACAACAGTTCCGGGGTCGGATGCCTATCTTTACTTTCTCAGTGATCTCAAAACCGGATTGCCGCGGCACAAACCCGCGCCCATTTGGCCGTCAGCCGGGAGCTGATCCTTCTTTATTGGCAAATCGGACGTGACATTGTCCTGCGCCAAAAGAACGAGGGCTGGGGGAAATCGATCATTGATCGATTGGCCGCTGACATCCAGAAGGCCTTCCCTGGCTTGGAAGGCTTTTCTCCCCTCAATCTTTGGAGGATGCGCTCACTGTATCTTGCTTATAATGAGAATGTTGTAAATCTGTCGCAAGCTGCGACAGAATCACAAAAAATCCGGACTTCTGGTATTCCACAGTCAATACTTGCACAAGCTGTGGCAGATTTACCGCCTCCCGAGGTATTGGCAATCCCATGGTTCCACAATGTCATTCTGATTCAAAAGGTAAAAGACCCCGCAAAAGCACGGAGCCACGAAGAGTTGAAGAAAGGCAAATGAGCAAAAGCTTCAACCATTTCAAGCAGCTAGACTCCTAAAAAAACTTCGCGACCTTCGCGCCCTTGCCGTGAGATCAATTCCCCCAAATGCTCGACATCTATTACCCGGACTTTTAGGATCTGGCAGGGCAAATTCATGAAATCCAGGCACTCATCATTCAGAAATCAACCTTCACTGTTTTTCATTCTCCAAGCCTCCAGCTTCAAAGCTGAGATTGATCCTTGCACCTGGGCCACCCTGAACAGCGACACCTCCCGTCAAAGACATTCTAAGAAAGTAAAGGTGGTTGGAAATGTCTTTTGAAAGCTTCAGCGATTTTGAAAGGTAGTTGGCATCCTGCTCGGCAAAGCAAGATGGGAGGTGACCATGCCTCCAGCTAATCAACGGGGCTACGATCTTATTGCCAAGAAAGACGGTCGGCATGTGGCGGTTCAGATCAAAAACTACCGGGCTCCAGTCAAGGTTCCTCAGGTCGAAAAATTCATGGACTTCATGGAATCGCCGGAAGCCCGCGATTTTACCGAGGGCTGGATGGTCACCTCCAGCCAATACAGCAAGCAAGGCTTGGTCTATTATCATCAACGAAGCCAGCCGCATGTCCGATTGGGCCATATTCTGAACGGCCAAGCCCATTGGGAACCTATTGCTGGTGAGGATCTCTTTTCCGAGGAAGAGGAAGAAACAAAAGAGACCGTAACGTATATCGGGGTCTTTTACCTGCAAAGGCGGCGTTGGTAAAACCACCGTCAGCGCTCATCTGGCTGGTGCCATGGCTATGTCCGGCTATGAGGTGGCCCTGATTGACCTAGATCCCCAAGGCAATTTGACAACGTTGCTGGGAGAAGGCCTGACCGTCAAAGGAAAGGGGAAGAAATCACATGCCATCACGATTTACGCCAACTCGGAGTGGGATGAAAAACGTCCGCCCGAAGATGTGAAGGCAGTTATCTGTGACTGTTCACCCTCCTTCGAAGCTAATCCCAAGAGTCTGCTCAAGAAGTTGCAATACTGTATCATTCCCACCACTCTGAATCCACTAGGCCTCAATAAAAACGGCCACGTCATCAAGAACACCTTGAAAGCCATACGATCCGTTAATCAGGAGGCATTCCTTTTTGTCTTGATTAACAACTATCTTGAAGATGAGACCCAAAGAAGTCAGGTCCTCAAAGACGAATACAAGCGCTACTTCAATGATCTTTCCCTGGATGACCAGCGATTTCAATTTATCGATCCAGAGGAAGCCTCCATCCGCACCAGCAAACAATTGTTTTATTGGGGCTACCATCTTTACACGCACGGCAAACCTGAATTGGCCTTCAATAGCGTCGGCGGCCGCTGCTATCCCAAGGCAGATTTTCTCAATTTACTCCAGTATCTTGAAGAGAATTCGAAGATTGGAAGTCTTAAGTAGGCTTGGACTTCTTGTTAATACCTCTGCTGCTCAAGGTTTAGGATGATCAATGCTATCGGAACATTTTCTGAATACGTTAACAGATATATGCCTTCCAGGAGCCAAGAAAACTCTAAATGGCCTGGGGAACATCACTTTGTGGCAGCCTATCTTTTGCCACGCCTTTTCAATACCCTACCTATCGTTCCCAACTATATAAATCCAGACGGAACTAAGGATATTATTGGAGATGTAACCTATTACCAGGACGACAATCATAAATTTGCAATTGAAGTCAAAATGGGAACGATTCGCCTAACTAAAAATCAGTTCAATAAATGGATTGAGAATCCAGATCAAACACAACATCCCAACTTATTCATCGCTGTTGGAACTAAAGGATTATGTCTTTTGTCTTGGTTAAAATTCGTAGAATATTACAAAAGAGCAGTTCAAAAACGAAGTGGAGAGCCTCCTAAAATAGGCAAATCTGGCTACGGGTCATTTTTAGGAATTAACGAGCTGATCAAACACGTTGATGACGCCTCGCGCTTTGAAACTAGCCAAGATCCAAAAAATGCTGCTTTTGAGGAAAGTCGCTTTCAGGTTACTCTAAAAGAAAATCTACTAAACGGAGTTAGTCTCCCACAGTAAAAACTAAAAAGTCAGTTCTTGCTAAATTGACTTCTATGAACTTCTAAAAAACTCTGATCAGGCTCAAACTTTTCGGGGCATTCGATCTTTTGGCCTTCGTAGGGTTGGAAGTTTTCTTTTAGGCTTTGGTTGCTGAAGTGGTCTTTCAGTCTCTTGCTGAGCACAAGGCGTAGGTCTTCATCCACAGTAATAAGATGGCGATCAAAGGCTGCGTCCTGAGTTGCCGCCAGACAAAGCCCATTTTTTGGGTTAAGCCTATGTTCGGGATGGGATTTCCATGACGCGATGTGGCTGGCCCGTAGAAGTTCAGGCATCGGATTACCGGTGATGCAGCAACGGTAATTGAACGAAGCCAAAACGGTTTGACGAAAGAATTGTTGGCCGCGACGTTGTTTGACCAGCCCAAGTGCCTCTGTGGTTTCCGGTGCTTGAAGTCTTTTCTCTACTTGGCGCGTTTCGGGAAGATGTAGCTCTTCGATCAAGCGTTCACTTTCTTCCGCCAAGGTGTTCCAGTCTTGATGAAACTCTTTCCAGATTGCCCTGTCCGCTCGGCTGGCACCTTCCAATCCTTTGATCCCACGGGCTTGTAGAGTTGGATCCAAAGAAGCCAAGTTGCAGAGCTTCATGGCAAGGCTCGAAGGGGTTCTTCCCAACTTATTCGCAACAACCCTGATCTCCGGTGTGCGCTGATCTAATTTTCCAAAAGGAAGTTTGCAGTAAAGATTCATCGCCATCAGCAATTCCTTCCGGGTCCACCGTTTGCGTAAAGCCATGGTGTTAGACTCTCCCGCTTTCTGCTTTTGATAACAAGCCAGAATGAATGATTTGACGAAAACCTAAAATCTGCCAGGCCAGGCTGAATGAACGAATGGATCACTCTTAGCCTCAAGCGCACGGATGTGGGGCAAATACTGGATGGGCTCGAAGTTCGTCATAATCAATGGCGTGACACGGCTGACTACTTACGCACGGGAATTTCTCCTCACCCTGATTTTATTGCGGAAGAGGCGAACGATGAATCGGAGGCTCAAGCCTTAGCGGATTGGTATGGACGTATCATTCAAACCATCCGGAAACAACGTGATTTGCAAAAGTCATTGGATTCCCATTCTGAAAACTTCCCGGTCCTTCCAAACGGAGAACCGTTATCGTGTTTCTGCATTTTCATAAACACCTTTTTTCAAGGTGATGTTCCCGTTGAGCGAAATGAAACCGACAATTTTGTTGTTTATGAGACCCGTGAGGCTGCCGAACGGGAAATAGCTGCCTTTGCCATTGATCGTCTCCATGAATACCTCGCTGGCGAGAGGGATTTTGATGACGCCATACACAGTGATGAATTTGTTGTTCATGTTCACCTAAATTCCGATGGATCAATTTCAGATAAAACAGGACGTATCTTTCAACAAAAGAACTGGTAGTTAAAATTGGAATTTTGGCACGGACACCCAACCCAGGCGAAGATCCCCAAATCCAACCGGGCATTCTGGCTCAAAAAGATTGAAGGGAACAGAGTCCGGGATCGCAGACAGAACCGCATGTTGCGTCAGAATGGCTGGATCGTCGTCCGTATCTGGCAATTCGAATTAAAGACCAAGGCGGTGTTACGGAAACTGACGAAGGCTGGGTTGCTCTGATTCATTGCCATCAACCCCAGCTTGGTGTTCTTTCCCCGGATCCGGCTCATGGTCCGGGAGCGGTGGGCTTTGGTTAAACGATCTGACACTCGATTAGTTTACGGTTTTTCGTTTTAGGTTTAAAGTTGGGAAATCCTGGTGTAGTCGTAGCGTTTATAGCGAATATTTGCTTGTGCACGGCATGACGTTGCCGTAAGCTTTGTCTATGCTCACCACTCATAGCAATCGACTTGATCCTTCCCTCATCGATGAGGAATCGCTGGCCGCCATGGATAAGGTTCTGGCCCGGCCCCGGTCATGTTCTGCTCACAGATAGTCAAGGCAACCAAGCCGAAATTCCCGAT
>JAAUTS010000097.1 GCA_012031345.1 Blastochloris sp.
CCGAGACGGCGTCTTGAATTAGTGGCAGGTGGCAAGTTCCTCTTGACTGGAGGGGGACTGGGAAGGTTAGCCGCAAAGACGCGAGGGGCGCGAAGAGGGGGAGGTTACGGGTTTCTACTTTCTACTTTCGGGTTTCGAGTTGCTGAAAGCTTAACACTAAAAACTGAAATCTAATTTCTGTCATAAAACTTTAAACTTCGCTCTATAAACTGAATCTCAAGGTTTTTCTTAAGTATCCATGACGGAGGGTAGGGAGCTTTCGAACATGTCTTGGAGATCCTTGATGGACCAGGCGAGGTTGGTGTTCTCGTGGCTGAGGCTTAGGCGGGCATCTGCGGTGACGGAGCCGAGTTGAATGGCTTCGACGCCTTGAGCGCGGAAGTGGGCCAGAGCGGCGTCGATGTCGGCGGGGGCGACGCTGAGCAGGGCGCGGCCCTGGGTTTCGTTGAAGAGGAGGACATCACTGCGGAGTTCGGGTGCGTGGATGGAGACTTTGGCTCCGAGACCCGTGAGGTGGGTGCTGAAACAACACTCCGCCAGAGCCACCGCCAAGCCGCCGTCACTCAGGTCGTGGGCACTGCGGACTTTGCCTTGGTGGATGAGGCTGCGCACGGCGTTTTGGAACTGGATTTCGCGGGTCAGGTCAAGACGCGGGGGCAGGCCTTTTTTCAAACCATGCAGCTCGAAGAGATAAGAGGAGCCACCCATCTCGTGACCCAATCCTCCCACCAGCAGGATGGCATCGCCTGCGGAGCGGAAGTGGGAGGGCGTGATGTGTGCCTCCTGGTCAATGAGTCCGACCACGGCCACGACGGGGGTGGGATCGATGGCGCCGGAGGGGGATTGGTTGTAGAGACTAACATTTCCACCCGTGACCGGAATCTGGAAGGCGCGGCAGGCTTCGGACATGCCCTCCACGGATTCGCGGAGGGACCAGAAAACTTCGGGGTTGTGGGGGTTGCCGAAGTTGAGGTTGTCGGTCAGTCCGAGCGGAGTGGCTCCGGTCATGGTGAGGTTGCGGCAACACTCGGCGGTGGCGATTTTGGCGCCTTCCCGCGGATCGAGCCAGCAGTAGCGTCCATTGCAGTCCGAGGCCATGGCCAGGAACTTGACGCGGCCCTGTCCGGTGGGGATGCGGATGACGGCGGCGTCCGAGCCGGGAAGGAGGACGGTGTTTTTTTGCACCATGTGATCGTATTGGCGGTAGATCCAGCGTTTGGAGGCGATGCTGGGGGCGAAGAGAAGACGGGGCAACAGGGGTTGAAGATCTTGGGGCAGGGGAATTTCCGCGAGGAAGTCGAGGTGTTGACGCTGGGCCAGATCGGCTGGCACGCGCGCTTCGCGTTGATAAAGGGGAGCTTCTGCGGCGAGGGCGTGGGCGGGGATGTCTGCCACGGTCTGGCCGTGGTGTTTGACCACGCAGCGTCCGGTGTCGGTGACGAAGCCGATTTCAGCGGCGTCGAGATCCCATTTTTCAAAAATTTGTTTTACGGTGGCCTCGTGCCCCTTGCGCACGATGATGAGCATGCGTTCCTGGGATTCGGAGAGCATGATTTCGTAAGGGGTCATGCCCGTCTCGCGTTGAGGAACCAGATCGAGTTCGATTTCAATGCCGGAGTCTCCGCGGCTGGCGGTCTCACAGGTGGAGCAGGTGAGTCCGGCGGCGCCCATGTCCTGGACGCCCACCACGGCTTCGGGGTGTTCGTAGAGTTCAAGACAGGCTTCGAGAAGAAGTTTCTCCATGAAGGGGTCGCCGACCTGGACGGCGGGTCGATCTTCCTTGGATTCTTCGGTCAAGTCGCGGGAGGCGAAGGCGGCACCAGCCAAGCCGTCGCGACCAGTTTTGGCGCCGACATAGAAGACGGGATTGCCGATGCCCGTGGCGGCACCTTTGCGGATTTGGTCATGGCGCAGCAGACCCAGGGAGAAGGCGTTGACCAGGGGGTTGCCGTTGTAGGAGGAATCGAAATAAACATCCCCGCCGATGGTGGGGGTGCCGAAGCAGTTGCCGTAGTGGGCGATGCCGCCGACCACGCCGGAGAGGAGGCGTCGGTTGGTTTTGGCTTGTTCGGAGTCGCCATGGATGGGGCCGAAACGGAGAGAGTTTAAGTTGGCGACAGGTCGCGCACCCATGGTGAAGATATCGCGCAGGATGCCGCCGACGCCCGTGGCGGCGCCTTGGAAGGGTTCGACCGCGCTGGGATGGTTGTGGGATTCAATTTTAAAAGCCACCGCCATCTGGTCACCGATGTCGATGACCCCGGCGTTTTCGTCGCCTGCTTTGACCAGGACACTGGGGCCGGTGGTGGGGAATTTTTTGAGTTCGAGTCGGGAATTTTTGTAGGAGCAATGCTCGCTCCACATGACGGAGAAGATGCCCAGTTCGGTGAAGTTGGGATCGCGACCCAGGATTTTTTGGATACGGGTGTATTCGTCGGGAGTGATCCCGTGTTTGGAGATGAGGTCGGGGGTGAGGGTGGGGTCGGGCATAGGGGTAAGAGGGTTAACCGCGAAGACGCGAAGAGCGCGAAGGGGATTCGGGATGATTCAAGACGACACGATGGAAGCCATTTTTGAGCAAATTGACATTAAAGTTGACTAGAAATCCCAAAGTTAAACCAGTGAGTTTGAGGTAAGTCAGAACTTGTGCTTTGTGTGTGGAGGTAAGGGCATCCACAGCTTTCAGTTCCAGAAGGAGACATTTTTCAACAATAATGTCAGCTCTGAAACCACAATCAAGACGGACACTGCGATAAGACACCGGGATATCTTTTTGGCAAAGGATTTGCAATCCGCGTTCTGCTAATTCAAAGGCAAGGGCTTTTTCATAAACAGACTCGAGAAGACCCGGTCCAAGAGTTCGATGGACGAGGAGGCAGGATTCAAAAGTCAATCTGCCGATGTCTTCCAATTCAGTCTTCTTAGCGATCATGGCGTCGTGGCGGTTAATGAAGCAAACTTTGGAAGAGGGCCAGGCCGTCGCTGGAGTCGAGGAGGGTTTCGCAGGCGCGTTCGGGTGGGGCATCATGCCCAGGACATTGCCCGCTCGGTTGCGGATGCCGGCGATGTTCTCCATGGCGCCGTTAGGGTTGGCGGCGTCGCTGGGTTCTCCGTGGGCATCGACGTAGCGGAAGAGAATTTGTTGGTGGGCTTTGAGTTCCGCCAGGACATCCGGTTGGGCGATGTAGCAGCCTTCTCCGTGGGCGATGGGGATGTTCAGAATCTGGCCTGCTTGATAAAGACGGGTGAAGGGGGAGCTGTTGGTCTCCACCCGTAGATGAACGTGTTGGCAGAGGAAGTGGCGCTGGCGGTTGCGGACCAGTGCGCCGGGCAGGAGGCCTGCTTCGCAAAGGATTTGGAATCCGTTGCAAATGCCGATGACTTTTTGACCGCGCTCTGCGGCCTGTCGGACGGAGTGCATGATGGGGGAAAAGCGGGCGATGGCGCCGCAACGAAGGTAGTCGCCATAGGAGAAGCCACCGGGGACGAGGATGGTTTCATCCGGCTCGATGCGGGTGTCTTTATGCCAGGCGAAGCGGACGGGTTGACCGAGGACTTCGCCCACGGCGCGATAGCAGTCCATATCACAGTTGGAGCCGGGGAATTGGAGAACGACGAATTTCATGGAGAAAGAGGATGGCAACGTGGGCTGGGAGGCTGGAGTTGAAAGGCTGGGGAAGAGCGGGTTTATTCTTGGGAAAGGGAGATTTTATAGTCTTCAATCACTGGGTTGGAGAGCAGGGACTGAGCGATCTCCTCAAGCTTGGCCCTGGTTTTTTCCAGATCTGTGCCAGCGATGTCGAGTTCGATGATTTTTCCGATGCGGACGCCTTGGACGCAGTCCATGCCGAGGTTGTGGATGGCCTTGCGGACGGCATCGCCCTGGGGGTCGAGGATGGATTTTTTCGGAGTAACAGTGACGGTGGCTTTCATGAAGGGGGAAAGTTAAACGCGAAGGGGGCGGGAAGGCACGGTTTTTTTTGAAGGGGTAGAAAGGAGGCTGTTTTTTGGGAAGGAAAGGAGCACGGATCGGCGAGATCGTCAGCTCCGCTTCGGCAGCATGCTTGTTTGCTTGCCTTAAGAAGGCATTACTACTATTTTAAGTTTATGAAGTTACGTATCCTCATGCTAGGCACATTGTTGGGACTTTGGAATCTTCCCGCCTCGGCGCAGGTGAACATCACCATGTCCTATGATCGGGAAAGCTTTTTGCTCTATGAATCCATCCCGGTGAAAGTGGACATTGCCAACGTGGGGGATCAGCTCATCACCTTGGACAATAATGCTGAGGGGTTTTCGCCCTGGATCAGTTTTTTGATTTTTCAGGCGGATGGATCCAAGGTCAGGACGGAACAACCCATCTCAGTTCCACCGCTCTCGATTGCTCCCGGAGAAAAGGGGTCGGTGATGGTGGATTTGACTCCGGCCTATTCCATACGTGCGACGGGGCAGTATCAGGTGCAGACCGTAGTAACTGTCCCAGGGCGCAAGCCGTTCATCACGGATTCCCGCGTCTTTTTTATCGGCAAAGGTGATTTGATTTGGAAAGAAGAAAAACAGGAAAGTGGCACCCGCCGCATTTACAGCCTGATTAAGTTCTTGGGCAGGAACAGTGACGGCATCTATACGGACCTATATGTTAGGGTGGAAGAGCCCTCCACCAACACGGTCTTCGGCACCCAGCGTCTGGGCCGCTTCACCGCCTTTACCAGTCCCGTGACCCAGTTTGACGCCTCCAACGGCCTGCACATCGTTCACACGGTGTCCGGCCAAAATTATCGCTACAGTGCTATCTCCGCAGAGGGTGTATTGATAGGCCAAGAAGATCGACAGATCGCGGGTCAACGTCCCAGCCTAGTGCAGACTGAGGAGGGTGGGGTCCGTTTCATTGGCGGCACGCCCTTGCAGGAAAAGAAAGTCCGCCCGAAACTTTCGCAGGACCAGCAGGGCTTGATGTAAAGCTGCGGAGTTGATCGCCCGGCCCCTGGCATATGGGAACAGGCCGGGTGCGGGACTGGGACGAAGAAGGCGTCGGGCCAAGAGCACAAAATTACCTCGACAAACAAAGCTCACTGTATTAATACAGTCAATACAGTGGAGCCTTTCATTCAAATTGTTCCAGGTAGCAGTTCTCCTCTTTATCAGCAGATCGCGGATCAAATCCGGACGGACTGCTCGAAAGGAAGGTTAAAGGCGGGAGATGTATTGCCAAGCATCCGTCAGTTGGCTGAGAAGCTGGTCATTAATCCCAATACGGTGGCGCGTGCTTATGCTGAGCTGGTGCGGCAGGGTTTGATATTGGGGGTGGCGGGGAAGGGTTTTGAGGTCTGTCCGTTTCGCCAGAAGTATTCGCTTCAAGAGCAGGAACGTTGTTTGCAAGAAGCCGTGCGGGACTTTGTCAGCAAGGTGGCTTTTCTGGATTTTGAACAAAAACAAATTTTTCAAATTCTGGAAAAAGAACTGGCTGAATTAAAAAGATCCGGTCGAACCAAGGAGCGCACATGAATGAGCCTGTGATTGAAACGCGTGAATTAACCAAGTTCTATGGGGACATTCCGGTGGTGAACATGCTCAACATTCAAATTCCCCGAGGAATGATTTATGGGTTCCTGGGTCGGAATGGTGCGGGAAAGACGACAACAATCCGCATGTTGATGGGATTGGTTGAACCGACGCGAGGAGAGGCAAAAATTTTAGGACAAGACCGTGGGGAGTGGACTCCGGAGTTACGGGCCAGAGTGGGTTACTTGGCGGAGGGCCATCATGTCTATGGTTGGATGACCGTGCGGGAGTGCGGCTTATTCCAAGCAGCTTTTTATCAACACTGGAACGCGGATATTTTTCATGCGGTTATCAAACACTTTGGCCTAAACGAAAAAGCCAAAGCTGGAGGGCTTTCGAGAGGGCAGCGGGCGGGTTTGTGTCTGGCCTTAACCCTGGCTCCTGAGCCTGAGTTGCTGGTTCTGGATGATCCGGCCTTGGGGTTGGACCCCGTGGCCAGGAGAAGTCTTTTGGAGTCCATGATCTATGTAACTCGAAAACAGGATCGCAGCATTCTATTTTCCTCCCATCTTTTGTCAGATGTGGAGAGGGTGGCGGATCGGATCGGTGTGATGGATCGAGGGGTCTTGAGGGCGGATTGCACGATGGAGGAGTTTCGGCGACACATACACCACTTTGTGCTGGAATTTGCCGGGGTTCCGCCCGCACCACCGCAGGACTTTGAAGGTTGTTTACTGGCCAGCTTTCGCACGGAAGAGGAGATGTCCCTAACACTGGTGAATCCCACCGAGAGAGATCGTGAAACCATGGCACGACTCAAGCCCAGGGTGTGTGAGGAGAGGGATTTGGATTTGGAGGAGGCTTTCATTCGTTACGTGGGTGATCGCGGTGAGAAATCGTTCCTTCTGCACGAAATGGGAGAAAAGAAATGAGAACAATCCTCTGGAAAGAATTCCGTGAAATGTGGGTGTGGGTTTTGTTGGCAACATTGTTGGTGGCGGGAGCCTTCAGCTACGGCTGGTCCGTGGCGGTCAATCGCATGTTTTATTCAAACGGGGAAGCCTGGCACTCGGTTCTGCATCCCAGTGTTGTTTTGGTGACGACATTTGCTCCCATGATCGTAGGCACGGCGTTGGGTTTTTTACAAATCATGCCGGAGCGCAGTCGTGATCGTTGGGCATTTTTGATTCATCGACCCATTCGAGTGGAACAAATCTTTTGGGGAAAAATCTTGGTGGGGTTGATGGGCTACAGCCTGGCGGTGGTGTTGCCCTTTGCCGTCTTTAGTTGGTATTGTTCTCAGCCCGGCAGTGTGCCCGGTCCATTTTATTGGGCCATGACCCTGCCCGGTCTGTCTTCCCTGCTTTGTGGAGTCAGTTTTTATATGGCGGCGATCATCACCAGTCTGAGGGAGACGAGGTGGTTCGGCACCAAAGCCGTGGCTTTGGTGACAGCAGCGGGGCAAATCTGGGTGGTGTCAGGTGTTTCGAGTTTTGAGGCGGCCCTTTGGCAGATTCTATGGCCCAGCTTGGCTCTGTTTATATTGGCTCATGCGTTGTTTGTGCGTCAGGATTTGTTTGATCGTCTTAAGTTCGGCGGAAAGGTGGCCAGCCTTTATGTATGTTTTGTCGCCGCCTGCACCCTACCTCCTTCCATAAAATTCATTCATAACATGTTTGAAAAAAATACCAGTGGTATCTGGTACAATTACGAAATGGATCGGGAAGGACGAATCCTGAGGGTCGAGCAATCTGATGGCGGTGCTGTGAAAATTCAAGATCTTGAAGGGAACCCAATCAACTTTTCGGATGATGAATTATTGAATTACCCAGGATGGAGGGCGGATGAGTCCTATTTTGATCAGGCGGGTCCACCTAGCTGGAGGTTCAGTTACAGAGACCCTCAATACCATGTAAATGAGTTGGGAAGAGACTTAAGCCATGTTTGGTTTTACCTCAAAGAAAGAAGGGTCATGGTTGCCTATGATAGGGCAACACGCAGGAAAACCGTTGAACTCGGACGGAATGGAAAAGTTTCTGTTCAAACAGGTCAGGCAGAACCTTTCGAATCCAAGCACATTTCATTTCGAGATGTCAGAACACAACTTGCAATGTTTGATGATGGGGCACGTTTGATCAATGTGTTGAGTGGTGAAATACGTATGCTTTATCACGTCACGGAAAATGGGGGTGACTGCATAAAAAGCGGGGCGCATCTCCGTAAGAGTCGAGTGGAGACATCGAAAGACGACTATTATGTCCTGCTCATAGGCCGCCACTTTCATTTCTACGACGTGGAAGCCGGCCTCAAGTTTAAAGTCCCAGTTGATCCAGCTTGGTTAAAAGCAGACTACGTTAACCACTCTGGTTATTATGCCTCTAAGTCTAAAAAAATTGGAATTACATTTGAACCGAGATGGGATATCCCCAGAGAGAAGAGAAAAAAAATGCCAATTTATTTCCTGGTGCTGAACGAGGATGGCAGTGGGGTTCAACACTTTGAGCTGCCGCCCTTGCCTTTTGTTGAAATAAAAAAGCCGTGGACCCGGCATTTAAAATGGGCGGATGATTATCTTCTGAAATCACTACATCACCGGGCCATGATGTATTATCATGCCCGGCAGGGCAGGGCACACGAGGTCGAGGCCTGGCAGAAGTTTCTACAGGATCCTGCAAAATATTATCGTCATCTTGGATGGCTGACCTTGGCGGGATTTCTTAGTTCCCTGGCCGGATGGTTTTGGATCAAGCGATATCGTCCCACCCAGGATCGGATGTTACTGATTCTGAGTTTGCTGTTTCTCTGCGGGCCTCTGGGTCTTTTAGCAATGATAATGGCACTTCCGAGGCATCGCCTTAAGGTTTGCCCGGCCTGTGGTTCCCTGCGTCCAGTAGAAAAAGATCACTGCCCCCATTGCTCGGCTCCCTGGCAAACGCCGGAAAAAGATGGCACGGAAATTTTTTCCGTTCAGGTTAGGGAGGAACGATCCAGTTAGTTGAATCCAGATAAATGCGGTAAGGAGTCAAAAGCCAATGATCAAACCTTTGTTAGTCAAAAGAGCCTTTTCAATCCTGATGATTGGAGGCATGACCATGATGGTGGGGTGGATGCTCAGCGCTTTTTCCCCGAGAAGTGCTCTGATTCATTATGATGTTTTTGGGCCTTTACCTCAGGAGATTCGCCCTGAGGATGTCACCTCGATCGAGACGGTGTATTTTTTGGTCGAGCAACCCAAAACTCTGGGCCGCCCGGTGCGGGCCACCCAAGTGTCCAGCTCCAGGGAGGGACAGATACGGTCCCGCTGGACAACTGCTGCCGCCCCGTTACGTGGAGTTCGGGCTGAGCTGACGGTTTATTCCAAGAATTATATTCCTCTGATGGCTTATGCTCATCCGGCACCTGACAAACCGGGAAAATGGAGTTTTGTTCCACCTGTGCTGAAAAAAGATGCGGAAATGATCAAGGGTAGAGTCTTCGACCAAATCACCGGAAAGGCAGTGCCCTACCCGGCCTTTTATCTGGATGTTAGCGGGGAATTGACGGCACGCGGTGATGTGGATGGCAATTATACGCTTTGGGTAGGCCCACAAATCAGGAAATCCGGAGTGGTGCTTTGGATGCCGGACTACATTGGCATTCGGGTCAGTTTGGACGGCATGTTAAGTAACCCTAATTTACGCTTGGAACCTGCCTATGTGGTGGCTGTGGAAGTGGTTGATTCCGAAGGTCAACCCATCAAGCGGCCTCTGAAATTATTGGTGGAGGGGGTTTATCACAGCACTGTGAGCTTGAACAAGGAAGGCCGGGCTTGGTTGGATCATTTTGCCACTCCAGACCGACCGCATTTCCAACTTGAAGTTGAGGATGCGGAAGGTCGGGCACAGATCCTCCCTCCCCTACGTTCGGATGCCCGTCTTCATCTGAAAACACCGCTGAGGATTGAATTGCCTGCCAGCAAGTAGTTTTTGAATCCCTATTGCTTCCTGGACTCCCGAACCTTGCTGGTTTGAGCGCGGGTCAGAAGGGTAGAAGGTCTGGAGAGGACAGACCAAACGCTCTTGCTAAGGTTTGGGTATCGGGTAATCTCCTCGCTTCTATGATTCAGTGGTTTCTACGCAAGCTCATCGGCTCCAAAAATCAGCGGGAGGTCCGCAAGCTCCAGCCCCTGGTGCAAAAGATCAACGAGATCGAGCTGCAGCTCCAGGCATTGTCCGATACCCAGCTTCAGGCCAAGACTCCTGAATTCAAAGCCCGTCTGACCAAGGGTGAAACGCTGGATGATTTGTTGCCTGAGGCTTTTGCCGTGGTGAAGAACACCTGCCGTCGCTTCACTGAGGCCCGGCGCATTATCGTGGTGCGCGGTCAGGAAATTCGTTGGGAGATGATTCCATTTGACGTTCAACTCATCGGCGGCATGGCTCTGCATTCCGGACGCATCGCCGAGATGGCCACGGGGGAGGGGAAGACCTTGGTCGGCACTCTGCCCACGTATCTCAATGCCTTGACCGGGGACGGTGTCCACGTGGTCACGGTCAATGATTACCTGGCTTCCCGTGACTCGGAGTGGATGGGTGAGGTTTATCGCTTCCTGGGCCTGAGCGTGGGTTGTTTGCAAAACGGTCAGCACTCCGAAGAGCGTCGCGCGCAGTATGCTTGCGACATCACCTACGGCACGAATTCAGAATTTGGTTTTGATTATCTGCGGGACAACGGCATGGCCAGTCGGGTCGAGGATCAGGTCCAGCGCGGTCATGCTTATGCGATCATCGACGAAGTGGACAGCATCCTCATTGATGAAGCGCGCACGCCGCTCATCATTTCCGGACCAGCCACCGTCTCCACCCATCAATACGATAAATTCAAGGGACCCGTTTCGAATCTGGTCCGCAAACAAAACCAGTTCTGCTCTGAGATGGCCGCCCAAGCCAATCAACTTTTGCAGGAAGGCAAAATGGACGAGGCGGGCCTGCTTTTCTTCAAGGTCAAAACCGGGATGCCCCGTAACAAGCTCTTGCTCAAGGCACTGGAAAATCCCGAAACACGACGCGCCATCGACGATGCCGAGTTGTCCATGTATCAGGATCCCAAACGGACCGAACTCTACAAACTCAAGGAGACGCTTTATTTCACGATTGAGGAAAAGAGCAGTGAAGCGGATCTTTCGGAGATGGGACGCCACTTCCTTAACCCGAACGATCCTGACGCCTTTGTGCTGCCCGACCTTATTACGATCAATCATGACATCGACCAAAACCCCTCGCTCGATGCCGCGGCCAAGGACCAAGCCAAGCTGGCCGCCCAGCAAAACTATGAGGAGGCCAACCAGCGCGTCCACAACATCTCCCAACTTCTCCGCGCCTACTGTGTCTTTGAAAAAGATGTGCATTACGTGGTGCAGGACAACAAGGTTGTCATCGTGGATGAATACACCGGACGCATGATGTCCGGTCGGCGTTGGAGTGATGGCCTGCACCAGGCGGTTGAGGCCAAGGAAGGGGTCAAAATTGATCGCGAAACCCAGACCCTCGCCACGGTGACGATTCAGAATTATTTCCGACTTTACGAAAAACTTTCCGGCATGACGGGCACGGCTGAAACCGAGGCGAACGAGTTCAAGGATATTTACAATCTCGAGGTTCTGGTCATTCCAACCAATCGCCCGAACGTCCGCATCGATCACAACGATTTGATTTTCAAAACGCGCCGGGAAAAACTTAACGCGGTCATTGAAGACATTCGCCAGCGTCACGCCAAGGGACAGCCTCTGCTGGTTGGAACGGCCTCGGTCGAATCTTCTGAGATCGTCTCCCGCATGTTGCGCCGGGAAAACATCCCTCACAATGTGCTCAACGCCAAGTATCACCAGCAGGAGGCCGAGATCGTGGCCCGCGCCGGGCATAAGGGGGCGGTCACCATGCCACCAACATGGCGGGTCGCGGCACGGACATCAAACTCGCTCCCGGCGTGGCGGAGTTGGGCGGGCTGCATGTGCTCGGCACGGAACGTCACGAGTCACGCCGCATCGACCGTCAGTTGCGCGGACGCTGTTCCCGTCAGGGGGATCCGGGTTCTTCAAGTTTCTTCATTTCTTTTGAAGATGATTGATGCGCAACTTCGGGGATTCCCGTCGCATCTCTTCCATGATGACCCGTCTGGGCATGGAGGAAAATGAGGGGCTCGAACACCCTCTGCTGAACCGCACGGTAGAGACGGCCCAGAAGCGGGTGGAGCAGCGTAATTACCAGATGCGGCGCCACACCTTGCAATATGACGACGTGATGAACCAGCAACGGGTCGTCGTTTACACTTATCGTAATGACATCCTGCGCACGGAGAACACGCGGCAGGAGGTTTTTGAAGTGGTTAATGAAGTCATCGACAAGGAGTGCGAATTGCGACTCCAGTCTGCCGACAAGGATGTGGATGGTCTCCTGCGATTTTTCAACAATGCCATGCCTCTGGGTTTGACGGCTCAGGAGATCGATCTCGGGAAGTCACCGAGGAAGAGGCGGCCGTCTTGATACAGAAAGTGAAAAACCTACGAGTCCAAGATCAAACTCGAACTCCCGGAAGGCGTGGCCTCCCTGGAGCGCTACATCATTCTCAACGCCATCGACCGCTTGTGGCAGGAGCATCTTTACGCCATGGACGGTCTGCGCCAGAGCATCGGCCTGCGGGCCATTGGACAAAAGGATCCTCTCATCGAATACAAGACCGAAGCCTACAGCATGTTTGAGGAGTTGATGAGCAACATCAAAAAAGAAGTGGTGCATAATCTGTTCCGTTCCAGCACCAGCCTGAGCGCCTTTGAAGCCTTTCTCCAAGCGCTGCCCCGCAACTTCATTCATGAACAATTGCCGGGCATGGCGGAAGCGGTTCAAGACCCCGATCAAGCTGTTGCTGCTTCAGCGGGGGAGCCCGCCAAGGAATTGCACCTGCCCATCCAGCGGGAACAGCCCAAGATCGGTCGCAATGATCTGGTCACCATCCGTCGCGGTTCTGAGACCCAGCAGCTCAAATGGAAAAAAGCGGAACCCATGGTGAACGGCGGCGGTTGGACCCTGGTCAGTCATCAGGGATCTTGAGTAAGGAACACCTTGGGAGGGGATGTTTTCGGAACAGAGCAGCGTGGGTCAGCGAATGTGGCTCCCATCCCCTAACGATTTCGCCCCGTTCCTCAAACGTTTCCTTTCGATCCAGGTCGCACAGAAGATGCTGACTTCATACAGCAGATACATGGGTATGGAGAGCATGGAGAGCGTGTAGGGGATCGGAAGTGGGGGTGATGCAGGCGGCGAAGATCACAATAATGACCACGGCGTGACGGCGATACTCCTTAAGCAGAGCTGCGCTGACAATTCCCAGTTTGGAGAGAATGATAATCACCAGCGGCAGTTCAAAGGAAAGGCCGAAGGCCAAGAGCATTTGCAGGATAAAATCCAAATAGAAAGCCTGGGGCATGATAAAACTGCGCCTCATGCTTTGACCCCACTCCATGAAAACCTGGATGGTTTGGGGCAGGATCAGAAAGTAACAAAAAAATACACCTAACAAAAACAGAACCACCCCGAAACCAAAAAGTGGGCAGGATCAACCTTTTTTCCCTCGGCTCAAGAGCGGGGAGGAC
>JAAUTS010000098.1 GCA_012031345.1 Blastochloris sp.
GGGGTCTTTTCATGATTTTTCGTTCTGGAACGTTCAAGTTTAAGACAGGTGGTAAAAAAGCGGTCGTTGCAGAGGGCGGAACAAATGCTGAAACACTAAAAAGACACTGATTTAACCGCCAAGACGCGATGATCGCTAAGAAAGAAAAATAAATTCCTCTGTAAAAAAACTGAATATCTTTGCGATCTTTGTGTCTTTGCGGTTTGATTGCCTTTAATCAGCGGTTCCCTAAAAGATAGTGAGTAATCTTTGGTCTCCAAGCTCTAGTTAGAATGGCTTTTGGAAGGATTCAAGGCCAGGGCAAAATAGGACGAGGGCGGTTCTGGGTTTTTAGAGGTGAGGGGGAGAGAACGCCCCGGTTCTGTTAACGGCTTTTCCTTGCCTTTCTGAAGCTACAGCACATTGTTGCGCTATGGGGAGTCCGTGAAGCGGGCTGAGAGTTCAGGGAGCAACCTGGAGACCCTTTGAACCTGATACGGATCATGCCGAGACAGGGATTGTGGTTGGTCCCCTTTCCCCAAGTTCTTGGAACCACATCTTCTCCAGGTTCAATCTGAACGGAGAATTATGATTGCAAAAAAAGACAGCATCCAAGAGGACAGCACGGAACTGAGTTTTCCCAATTCCAAAAAAATTTATCTACCCGGCACGCAGCCCGGCGTGCAGGTGCCATTTCGCGAAATCAACCTGAGCCCGACCAAGACTTATTCCGGGACAGTGGAGGAGAATGCGCCCATCCGGGTTTATGACACGAGCGGTCCCTGGACGGACGAGGGGTTTCATCGCGATGTCAGCCTGGGTCTGCCCGCCTTGCGGGAGGAGTGGATTCGGGGGAGAGTTGATGTGGAGAGTTACGAGGGTCGCGAGGTGCAGGCGATGGATAATGGCTATCTGACCGAGGAGCACGCGCGTTGGGCTTCCGAGAAGGGCGGACGCAACGGGGCTTTGCAGCTTTTTCCGAATAAAAGGAAGCCGCTGAGAGCCAAGCTGGGCAAGCCTGTCACCCAGTTGCATTATGCACGGCAGGGAGTCATCACGCCGGAAATGGAATTTGTAGCCATCCGTGAAAACATGAAACTTCAGTCGGCCCGGGAAGAGGTTTTGATGGATCCCAGTGCCGCACGCAATTCCTTGAAGTTGCAACATCCGGGCCATCCCTTCGGGGCCAGCATTCCCAAGGAGATCACGCCGGAATTTGTCCGTGATGAGGTGGCGCGGGGGCGGGCTATCATCCCGGCCAACATCAATCATCCCGAGCTGGAACCCATGGCCATAGGCCGTAATTTTTTGGTAAAAATCAATGCCAACATCGGGAACAGCGCCATCACTTCTTCCATTGAAGAAGAGGTGGAAAAGATGCGCTGGGCCACATTTTGGGGGGCGGACACGGTGATGGATCTTTCCACCGGAAAAAATATCCATGCCACGCGGGAATGGATTTTACGCAACTCTCCGGTGCCGATCGGGACGGTGCCGATTTATCAGGCTTTGGAAAAAGTGGGAGGCAAGGCGGAGGATCTGACCTGGGAATTGTATCGCGACACGCTGATTGAGCAGGCCGAGCAAGGGGTGGATTATTTCACCATTCATGCCGGAGTGTTGCTGCGTTTCATTCCGCTGACCGCACGGCGTATGACGGGTATTGTCAGCCGTGGGGGTTCCATCATGGCCAAGTGGTGTCTGGCGCATCACCAGGAAAACTTTCTCTACACCCACTGGGACGAGATTTGTGAAATCATGGCGGCTTATGATGTGAGTTTTCCATCGGGGACGGTTTGCGACCCGGCTCGATCGCGGATGCCAATGATGAGCCCCAGTTTGGTGAGCTGAAAGTGCAGGGGGATCTGACCAAACGGGCCTGGGAGCGTGGTGTGCAGGTGATGAACGAGGGACCGGGCCATGTGCCCATGCACATGATTCAAGAGAACATGGAGAAGCAGTTGGAATGGTGCCATGAAGCCCCCTTTTACACCCTGGGACCGCTGACCACGGACATCGCCCCCGGCTACGATCACATCACCTCCGGGATCGGGGCGGCCATGATCGGTTGGTATGGCTGTGCCATGTTGTGTTATGTCACGCCCAAGGAGCATCTGGGTTTGCCTAACAAACAGGACGTGCGTGAAGGTGTGGTGACCTACAAGCTAGCCGCCCACGCCGCGGATTTGGCCAAGGGACATCCCGGCGCGCAGTATCGGGACAATGCGTTGAGCAAGGCGCGGTTTGAGTTCCGTTGGGAGGATCAGTTCAATCTCGGGCTTGATCCGCTCAAGGCCCGTGAATTCCATGATGAAACCCTGCCGCAGGACGGAGCGAAGAGCGCTCATTTTTGTTCCATGTGCGGACCGCAATTCTGCTCCATGAAAATCACGGAAGATGTCCGCAAGTATGCAGAGGAGCAAGGCTTGGCGGAAGAAGAGGCTTTGAAAAAGGGCATGGAAATAAAAGTCGGGAATTTGTGGAAAAAGGTGCCGAGGTCTATCTGAAGAAGGTGTAACAAACGCGTCACCCAGCAGTTTTTCCCTGCTTGGAATCAGCAGGGAATGGTGGAACATGAAGACGTGAACGCCTTTCTGGACACTTTTCTGAGCCCATCGAAGGACGGGGCGGAGTCGGAGCTGAGGCGGGACAAACAGTTTGTTTTTGTCAATCGTTGCCGGGTGGTTCTCGCCTTCAGCGTGAGTGCGTTGGCTCTCTTCGCGCCCAGCCGGGAAATCCTGGCTTGTGCGCTGAGTTATCTTCTAGCTTCACTGGCCTTGCAGTGGGCGAGTCCCTGGTTGAAAAAAAATCCTCTGCGCCATCTTCCGCTCCTGGTGGATGCCGCCGCCCTGGTGGCCTACACCTTGATTCGACGGGCTTGGGATCATCCTTTGGAAAACATCATGACCTACACCACGGGGGGGACGGTGATGATACTCGGGGCGTCCTTGTTGTTGCATCGTCGGGCGATTCTGCTGGCCATCTGTCTGGTGGGGTTCAGTTATCTGGCGTTGTTCATGATTTTTTTTGGAACGCACAGGTTTCCTATGGTGCGCCGGTTCTGATGGCGGTCATGGCGGCGGCAGGGCTTTATGTACACAACCTTAGCAGCCGGATGGCCCGGGAATCCCAACGCTACGAGAAGTTGTGTCGGTTTATGTCGCCGCAGGTGGTTTCCGAAGTGAATCGTAGTGAAAGTTTAGAGGAGTTTCTCAAGGCGCAGAGTTGTGAGATCACGGTTATGTTTGCCGACATCCGGGGCTTCACGACCTTGTCGGAAAAATGGCCACCGGAGCATACGGTGGAAACCTTGAATGAATACTTCGCCCTCTGCACGAGAGTGATTTATCGGCACTCGGGCACGGTGGATAAATTCATTGGAGACTGTGTCATGGCTCTGTTTGGTGCCCCCATTTCGAGCAAAGATGATGCTCATCGCGCGGTGCGTGCGGCTTTGGACATCCAGCAAGAGATGGAAGTTTGGAATCGGCAACGTGTGGCTCAGGGAAGGGAAGCGATTCGGATTGGGATCGGACTCAACACATCCGTGGTCATGGCCGGAGCGATGGGAACCCGGCAACGTCTGGAGTACACAGCCATCGGGGACGGCGTGAATGTGGCCTCCCGGCTCTGTGGCATGACGAAGGATTTCATGAAACCGCTGGTTTTTTCCGAAAGCACAGCTTTGGCGATTGCGGACGAGTTTCAGTGTCTTCCCCTAGGGGAAAGCAAGCTGCGGGGCAGAACGCGAACTTTAAAGGTTTATACCTTGAAGGGTCAAAAGAGCTGGGACGAGGACTCGGAACCACAGGCAAACGGAGCGGCATGTTCCTGAGAAATCCGAGATGATGAATCGAATGTTAAATCGAGGGGTGGTGGTTTGTGTCTGACTATTTGAAACATGTCGAGGTCTTGGGAACTCCGGTCTGCTGTGCTTCCTATGCCACTGCCGTGAAGGCTATCGCGCAACTGGCCGGGCTGGGCCGACCCACGGCGGTTTGTGCAGGGAACACACATATTGTTTCGCTGGCCCGGCATGATTCGAGTTTTGGGAAGGTGATGCGTGGCTTTGATTTGTTGTTGCCGGACGGGATGCCTCTGATTTGGTCAATGAATCTCCAAGGTGCGGCGATGACTGACCGAGTCTATGGACCCTACTTTATGAGAGAGGCCCTGAAGAATTTGCCCCGGCCTTGGAAACATTTTTTCTTTGGGGGATCGCAGGAGTGTCTGGATGCCTTGAAAAAAGAGGCACTCAGCCTGCAACCGGATTTGGATTTGGTGGGTATGTATTCTCCTCCCTTCCGCGCATGGTCAGGGGCGGACGAGGAGGACTTTGCCCGTCTGATTCGGGAGAAGGAACCTGATTTTATATGGGTGGCCCTGGGTGGGGAAAGGCAGGAACGTTGGATCAGCGCGAATCTGCATCGGCATTCTCGAGGTGTTTTTTTGGCGGTGGGGGATGCCTTTGAACTTTTAGCCGGACGTCGCTCCTTTGCTCCGGCTTGGATGCAGAAATGGGGACTGACCTGGTTGTATCGACTTTGGCAGGAGCCGCGACGTCTTTGGTTGCGTTATCTTCGATTCAATTCCCTCTTTCTCTATTATTTTATTCTGGACCGGATCCGACGTGGAATTTTTCCCCAACCGACCCAAGGACGTGCGAAGCCGTCCATTGCCTTCATCGGTTCCAGGGGTGTTCCGGCCCGATATTCCGGATTTGAGACGGTGGTGGAGCAGTTGGGTCATCGCTTGGTGGAGCGGGGTTATGAGGTTTCGGTTTACAACCGCATGCCTTACTACCGCACAGCACGGCAGGAGTGGAAGGGAATGAAAATTGTCTGGCTGCCGACAATTCCAACGAAGAGTCTGGATACCATTGCTCATACAGGATTGTCAGTGGTGCATGCTCTGTTTTGTCACTATGACTTTGTTTATTTGTGTGGGGTGGGAAATGCCCCCTTGAGTCGGGTGCTGCGCTGGTTTTCAAAATCGAAGGTATTGATCAATGTGGACGGGGCGGATTATCGACGCAAGAAATGGGGTCCCATGGCCAAGGCCTGGCTTCGGAAAAGTGAGAGGCAGGCGGTGGAATTGGCGGATGTGGTGATCGCGGACAATCAGGAAGTGGTGAAGCGTTACGAGAGTCAGTATGGGTATCGTCCCATGTATCTTTCCTACGGAGCGGAGACTGTGGAGTTGGGGCGTGAGGTGGGGGCGGATTCTGTGTTGAAGGAATTGGGCTTGGTGTCCGGAAATTATTTTCTTTATGTCTCGCGCTTGACTCCGGAAAACGAGGCGGACTTGGTGTTGAAGGCTTTCGATCTCTTGAAGAAAAGCGAGGAGGCGGGGGGGAATTCGTTTGGCCATGGTGGGGCCGGTGGGTTATGAGCGGGAATACCATTCTGAACTTCGAGCCTTGGCTGGAGCGGATGTGGTTTTTACCGGGGGACAGTATGGGGATCAATATCAGGTGCTGAGCCGGCACGCACTGGCGTTTATCATGCCTGCGACGATTGAAGCCACGCGCCTGGTGCTTTTGGATCAAATGGGGTTTGGTTCGGCCATCGTTTACCGTGAATGTCCGGCGAGTCGTGAAGTGGTGGGCGAGGCAGGACTGGCTTTTGGTGGGCAAGATCCGGTGTTGGAACTGGAGGCGATGTTGGATCGTATTCTGGAAAATCCGGGGATGTTGGAATACTATCGTCAAGGGGCCAGGGAAAGGGCTCGGGATTGTTTTGATTGGAACCAAGTCACGGATGTTTATGTAAGGATCCTTAACGAGCTGATCCAATCTCCGGAATCTAAAACTCGACAAGCCTTGGCAAGGAAGTAAGGCTGTGATTATATGACAGTGGTGAACGGGAAGATTCTGGACAGGTTGAATCCACAGGCGGCGGCAGCAGCAGGGGTCATCTTACTTTTGATCGCGGTGCTTTATGGAACCGTGTCTTACGGGATGGGTTATGGCGGCAATGCGGGTTCCGTTTTTAGCAATCTTTGGTGGATGTGGCAGAACACACCGGAGTGGGAGCATTGTCAATTGGTGCCCGTGGTGGTCTTGGGCTTGATCTATTGGAAACGTGAAGAGGCACTGGGTCGTGAATTGGATCTAAATAGTCGGGATTTTCTGATCGTGGCTGGTTCCGCTGTGGTTTATGTGGTGTGTTGTCTGCAAGGCTGGGCCTGGCCGGGATTGTTGGCTTTGTTGGTGTCGGGTTTCCAGGTCTTCAATGGCGGGGATCGTTTCCGGGAAATTGAGATCAAAGGGGATACACGGGCGGTGATTCCGCTGGTGCTTGCGATGTTGGCTTACTGGGTGGGTTACAAGATCGATATTGTTCAGTTCAGTTTTTTATCGCTGCATTTTACGCTGGCTTCGCTGGTGGTGTGGTTTTTTGGTTGGCGTTTTTTTCAGATCCTGGCCTTGCCTCTGGTCTTCCTTCTGTTTGCCTGGCCCTTGCCATTTTTGGATGCCCTGGCCTTCAAGCTCAGGATTGTCATGTCGGCCTTTTCCCATCTTTTTCTCAATGTCATCGGGATTGATGCCATCCGCAGTGGCACGGCCATTCTATCTGCCCCGGATTATCAATATGGAATTCCTCAGGGTGCCAAGTTTGCCTTGGATGTGGCGGATCCCTGCAGCGGGATACGCTCCCTCTTCGCCCTGACCATGGTGACGGCGTTGTGGTCTTATTTTACCCAAAAACAAAATTGGAAAAAATGGGCACTTTTTCTTTGTGCCGTGCCACTGGCGGTGATGGGGAATTTTGTAAGAATTTTGATGTTAACTTTTGGCACCCTGCTTTTTGGTTCGGAGTTTGCGATTGGGACCGTCAAGGATCCCAGTTTTTATCACATGTTGAGCGGTTATGTTGTTTTTGCAGTGGCACTGGGTGGGATGGTGATCCTGGGTTGGTTGCTTCATGATGGATGGAAAGTGGCCCTGGCGGTGCTGGGCCTGCGTCCCTTGGAGAAGAGAGTGTCGCCCGCCGAGAAGCAGGACGAGATGAAATCTGGAGACAAGGCAGATGAGTAACAGCGTTCCCTTGAGCACCCGTGAGTTTCCTGGCGTGATACCATCATCCGCTCGTCCGTGGCCTTGGGTCTGGCCGCTCTGACAGTTAGTGCCTGTTTGTTGTCACCGGATGTCAACAGCCCCACCCAGTCCGGGGTACTGATGCAATTGCTCAGTATTTGGGCCCCTACTACAGCACTTTGCAGGACGTGTCCGAGGCGGAGAAACAAATTCTTCCAGCGGACACCGAATTTGCCCGACGGGTGTACTTCGGTCCCGCTTCGGATCAAATTTTATGTTCCATCGTGCTGGCGGGGGGGGAGAAACGAAGCATTCATCGCCCGGAAGTCTGCCTGCCGGGCCAAGGATGGACGATCAACAGTAGCACGGTGATTCCGATAACTCTGGCCAATGGGACGGAAATTGAGGCGATGAAACTGACTTTGGAACGGGAGGTGAGTATTTCGGAGACGGAGAGGATCAAGTTGAAGAACATCTTTTTGTATTGGTTTGTCGGAAAAAATGTCACCACAGCCCGTCACGAAAAAAGAGTCTGGCTGACCAGTTGGGATCGGGTGGTGCATAGTTTGAATCATCGCTGGGCCTATGTGATTGTTTCCTCCACGGTGCCCCCGGCTCGATCGGAGGAGAGGAACGCACCTTGGAGCGGATGAAAAGGTTTGTGGGAGAGATCGCCCCCCGGTTCATGATCAGTGAAGGGGCGGTAGCCACTGCGGAGAGTCCGTGAAGGCTCTGATTCTGGGGGGCGGGAGGGCTGATGGGATCGGCCCTGGCCCAACATCTGCCCCTCTGTTTTTCCCAAGTCTCCTGTTATACAAAAAAGGAGTTGGACATCTGCGATCCTGATCTTTCGCGGCGTGTTTTGGAAAAAGATAGACCCAGCCATGTGATCAATGCGGCGGCGTTGTGTCAGATGGAGGTTTGCGAAAAGGAGGCCCTTCGTTCCTATGAGGTCAATGCGGTGGCTCCCGGATTTTGGGCGGAGATTTGCGCCCAGCGTGATATTTCGTTCGTTCATTTAAGCACGGACTATGTTTTTGGCGGAGCTCGGACTCGGCCTTATTCCGAGGAAGATGCGGTAGAGCCTCTGTCAGTGTATGCCAAGGACAAGCGGGTAGGGGAGGAAAGGGTTTTGTCTTTTCCGCAACATCTGGTTTTAAGACTGGCCTGGGTCTATGGCTGGGGAGGGAAAACTTTCATGAGCCGTTTGCCTGAGTTATTGGCCAAAGAGCAAAGTTTGGAGGTTGCCACGGGAAGAAGAGGCAGTTCTTTGTATGCCCCACATGGAGCCAAGGTTCTGGCGGCCTTGATTCATCGCCAGGCTTCGGGGCTTTTTCATGTGGTGAACCGCGGTGAGGTGGACTGGATTCGATTTGCCAGGGAATGTCAGCGTCAGATGTGGGAGGCAGGGTTGTCCATGAATTCTTGTCATCTGAAGGAAGTGCCGTTGGGTCAGTTTGGGAGCCTGCAGGCGAGACGCCCTGATTATTCCGTGCTAAGCACCGCGAAGATGGAAGGTCTTTTAAACGAGGAAATGCCTTCGTGGGAGGAAGCTCTGTCGGACTATTTGAAACTGTGGCACTCGCGGTGCATGGAGGGCTGAAACTGTGCCCTTATTTTTTTGCGTTCAAAGCCTCTTCCTGGGCTTTGGTTTTGCGGGCCAGATCACGGAGGCGATATTCCACAATAAAAGGTTGAAACTCCGGTTTGCTGGATTTCAGACGTTCCAAGTCTTGAAGCGCTGAGCGATAGATGTCGATGGCGGTTTGGGGCTCTTTGTTATCCGCAGCGGAATCGCCTTCCTTAATTTTAGCATAAATCAGGGAGTAGGCGGTGATTCCGTCCTGATCCAAGGAAGGATCGGTGCTGACGCTGGTGGCGGGTGCCGTAGCCATGGGGTTTGGGTGGGACGCGGGACAGGAGCAGGCTCACTGGGCACGACTTGGGTGATGTTAAGAGGCTCGGTCGCTGTGACCGCTACCACAGGTTCGGCTCTGGGTGGGACAGGGGCAGGAGTTGAGGTTTGAGTCACGACGGGGGGGACAGGCTCCCGCTGCGGTAAGGGTTCGTTGATGGTGACTGCTTCCGCCTTGGGGGGATCTGAAGTCAGGTTCGGACTTTGAAGGTCAACCACGACCGGAGTGCTGGCGGTCGGTTTTTTCTTGGCGGTTTTTTCTTTTTTGGGTGCAGGAGCGGGCTTTTTGGGTTCAGGCGGAACAGGCTGGGCGGTGGGCGGCTCCGCTTGGGTGGTAACGACGACGGGTTCAGCTTCCGGCGTGGGTGGAGGAAGAGGTTCCGCCTTGGGAGGGAGCATTCGCACTGTGCTCGGCTCGGCGCGTGATTCGGGAGTGGAGGTCAGGGTGACGGAGGGACCGGGCTTTCTCTCGTTGGCTTTGGTCAAAGCCAGCAATTGATGAGGGGTGAGGGGGACGAAGCTGTGATGCAGGGCCGCAGGTTCATAACTATCCCCTTTTTCCGGAGAAAGGCAGGAACGGTGGCACCTTCTTTGGGGATACTTGGTTCGAGTGAGCCGGTGCCTGCTTCGGATTTACGAATATAGCTGAGGTTGATGGTGTTCCCTGGACGCAGACCTGATCCGCTGCGGAAAACTTGAAGCACTTCGGCTTGAATGTTGACGCGGGAGTTGGATCCGTTCAAGGCACCACCACGTTGCTGGTCCACACGGAGCACGCGGATTTCGAGATATTCCGGAGCGACGTCCTGGTAAGGGCGGTAGCCATCGTCCCAAACTCCGGCTGCGTTCAGGAGTGGGGCAAGCAGGCTGAGGGCCGATAGAATAAAGCAAGTGATGCGTAGACACTTCATGAATAAATAAAATAGGCGGGCTGAATCATCCGTCGATCACCACGATGAAAGGGACGCTGCCCAAGCGGAGAATGTCATGACTGGAGACGATGGTTTCCGTCACTTGTTTGCCGTTAAGAAAGGTTCCGTTACTGGAGCCCAGATCTTTGACTTTGAGGGTCTTGCCATCAAAAATAACCTGACAATGGTTCCGTGACACATCCCCTGCATCCGCAACGATGTCACAATCCTCCGCCCGACCGATCAGTTTGGTTTCGGACTTGCCGATGGTGAAAGGAAGCATGATGTGGGGAACTCTGGTTTGGGTGTCCACGTTCATGGTCTTGCGTGAAGCGAAGGCTTTGGAATTTTCTGGGCTGGGGCTGATGCCGGGTTTTTCGACCAGTAAGGTATCGGCTTGTTCGGGGGCAAACGAAGCAGTGCTTTTGGTGGAGACGATCAAATTGGAGGGCTGATGTAGGGTGGCAAAGGAGTTTTTCTTGATCAGGGTTTCGTCAAGATGAAGAGCTGCTTCCATGGCCAGAACCTTGATCGGGATGCTGGTGGTGGCGCTGGGCTCGGGTTGAACCCGCTGGATGTTGATCTCCAGCAGGATTTCAGAGAGGGCATCCTTCAGATCCACGGGATCAAAGCCGGTAACGCGGGTGATTTTTCCGGCGTCCACCATCAGCTCGCCCTGATAATGTTCCGTTCTGAAGCGCAAACGTGACTGGGAGACGGACTGTTCAAAGAGTTGGAGGATATGGACGAGAATCATGTTGTCGGATGCGAGTGGATGCCAGTGTGGATGAGCGTTGATTTATGACACACTTTTTTTACAGAAGTTCAAGCTGGGATTGAAGTCGTTTCAAGGATTCTCCGGCCTGGGTTGCGAGCTGTCGCCACTCGGCCACCTTTTCCGCCGGCGCGTTGGCCAGCATCTTCTCGTTGCCCAGTTTTTTTCTTCGCGTTCGAGATCCGTTCGAGCCTTGGCGATCTCCTTTTCCAGACGCGCACGTTCCTGTTCCACATCGATCAAACCTTCCAAGGGCAGGAAAAGTTCCCCCAAGGGGGTGATGAGCATGGGTGTCTTGGGCAGGACATCAGAAATCAATTCCAGAGACTCGGCGTTGAGCAGGGAAGTCAGGATTTCAAGGCTGGATGCGC
The DNA here is from genome assembly GCA_012031345.1 of Blastochloris sp. Lineage (GTDB taxonomy): Bacteria > Verrucomicrobiota > Verrucomicrobiia > Methylacidiphilales > JAAUTS01 > JAAUTS01. The sequence continues at coordinate 10,991 of JAAUTS010000098.1, forward strand.
TCAATGTCTCGGAGTGGCGTAATTTGAATCCCACTTTTTTGTTTGAGGCAATTTGGTATTCCCCCCCGCAGTTTGCGGGAGGCCTGGACCACTTCATAGACGGCGGCGGCCAACTTGAGCTGATTCTGGTCCAGTGTCAGATCCTGAGTTTGGGGAAAAGGTTGAAACTGGATGCTCTCGCTGGAGAAGCCAAGTTCCAACCATAATTCTTCCGTGATGAAAGGGGTGTAGGGATGCAGCATCCGCAGAACACGGGAGAGGACAAAATCAAAAGTGGCCAGGGTGCCCGCACGGGTGGGGGAGTCGGGATTTTGGAAATCCGCCTTGGCACTTTCGAGGAAGCGGGCGCAGAAGTCGTCCCAGACAAACTCGTAAAGTGCCGCTGCCACCGCGCTGAATTCATAACGGTCAAAGCCTTCCCGCACCCGGAGAATCAGCTCATTCAGTTGCTGGAGGATGTGGGTGGCGAAAGGGCTGAGACTATGGCGCAGGGGATCGGCCTGTGGGTCAACCTCTCCCTGCATGGTGCGGAAACGGCAGGCGTTCCAAAGTTTGTTGCAGAAGTTGCGCCCCTCCTCGACTTGCTTTTCATCAAAACGAATGTCCTGGCCCTGGGGCGCGATGCGCATCAAACCAAAGCGCAGACCGTCCGCGCCGTATTTGGCGATGAGGTCCAGGGGGTCGGGAGAATTTCCCAGGGATTTGCTCATTTTACGTCCCTGCCGATCCCGGATCAGGCCGGTGAAATACACATCCTTGAACGCTTTATTGGCTTCCAGATATTCCTTGGAAGCCGGATCGGCGGAAGATTCGGACGGATTGAACTCGAGCCCGGCAATAATCATGCGGGCGACCCAGAGAAAGATGATGTCCGGGCCCGTGACTAAGGCGGAGCTGGGATAAAATTTGCGGCGCGTGGCCACGTCCATGGTGGCGTAGGCCCAGAGCCAGGAGGATGCCCAGGTGTCGAGAGAATCGGCATCTTGTATCCATTCTGTGCCAGGAGAATGGATTTGGCACTTTGTTTCAATTATTTCCAAGGGATTTTGTGTTTGCATGATTTCGGCAATACTAATGTTGCCATCTTTAATGCCCTTGTATTTGTACCAAACGGGAATTCTGTGTCCCCACACAACCTGTCGGGACAAGCACCAGTCCTGGATGTTTTCCAGCCAGTGATTGTAAACTTTCTCCCATCGCTCCGGGTGGAAGCGGATGATGTGTTCACAGACAATTTTCAGGGACTCTTCAATCATGCTGCCACCGAGCATTTTTCGGTAGTCTAGGAACCATTGTTCGGAGAGGCGCGGTTCAATCGGCACCTGGCCACGTTCGCTGAAGCCCACGTTGTTCTCGTAGGGCTCTTCTTTGATCAAAAGTTCCATGCCTTGCAGCAACTCGACCGCTTTTTTTCTGGCCTCAAACCGATCCAGCCCATGGAGTTCCGCCACTTCGGGGCAGTTGATTTTTCCGTCGGGATGCAGGACATCGATCACGGGCAGTTGATGCCGTTGACCGATTTCAAAATCCGCTTTGTCGTGGGCCGGAGTGACTTTCAGAACGCCCGTGCCGAAGGCGAAATCCACGTGTTCATCCGCCACGATGGGGATGGACGCCTTGGGGAAAGGACGCCAGACATGCTTGCCGATAAGGTGTTTATAGCGTTCATCGCTTGGATTCACTGCCACGGCGCTGTCGCCCATCAGGGTCTCGGGCCGGGTGGTGGCGATATGGAGGAAGCTGCCAGGGGTCT
>JAAUTS010000099.1 GCA_012031345.1 Blastochloris sp.
TTGCACGATGCTTCGGGCCGCTTCTTTAACGATACTGCTCGCCCCTTTTGGCAAAATTTGGCGACTTGCTCACTTAACTTGTTCATTCCGAGAAGAAAGCCTTCCCGGGCCAAAATCGACGCCGCGGCCACTGCCAAATCCGATTCCCCCTTCGTGCGCTGCTCCAACTTGAGGGATAACTTTTTTTTGGCCAACTCACGTTCCAGAACGTCCGCCCGCGCAAACTGATCCGACAAAGCACGGGGGCAGTCCGGCACCTTTTTGGCTAAATTTTCAATCACTTTGACATGACCCCAGGCCAGCAGACGGTTCAGGTTTCTGAATTGACCATACATTTCGTTGTAACGCTTCGGCCCAATCGAAACCACCTCCCAGCGTGGCCCCACAACTTCCCTCACGATATCCGCCAACTCAAAAATCCTCTTATCGCTGGCCACCGTCTTACTGTCGCGAATGCCTTTCTCGCGTAATTTCCGGCCAATCCCCGCGTCCACATAAGCCCCGGCGATCACCAAGGGCCCAAAAAAATCTCCCTTCCCCGCCTCATCAATGCCGAAGTGGGGCGAATACATCTCCGGGTTCAACTCCTCCTCATAACCCAGCCTGGCCTCCTGCATCACCAGCGGCTCCATGTAAAATTCAATAAATTCCCTCGCCCCCTTGCCCTGAATCACCACCTTCCCACTGTGATAATACTGCACCCCGCACTTGCCTTTGCTCGCGCGGAAATGTCCGTAGGGCAACTCCGAGATCTCAAATTGTTGCTCCGATACCAACTTTTGCAGAGTCTTGCCTTGTTCCGCATTCAGTTGGAACGTAAATGAAGACTGTTCCATGACCCGCCACGCTAAACCCACCCGGCCAAAGATCGACAGCAAAATCCTCCGGGCCTTCCACCAAAACCTCGCCTCCTGGTATCAACTCCATCATCGCCCCCTCCCCTGGCGGCTCGATCCTTCCCCTTACCACACCGTGGTCTCCGAGCTGATGTGTCAACAAACCCAGATCGTCACCGTTCTGCCTTATTACGAACGTTGGTTGAAACGATTCCCCGACTGGGAAACTCTGGCCCAAGCTCCCGAAACCGATGTGCTCAAACACTGGGAAGGTCTCGGCTACTACCGTCGCGCCCGCCACCTCCAAAACCTCGCCCGCATTGTGGTCCGTGATTTCTCCGGCACTCTTCCCCAAGACGTCCCCAGCCTCCTCCAGCTACCCGGCATCGGCCCCTACACCGCCGCCGCCATCGCCTCCATCGCTTTTGGTCAAAAAGCAGCTCTCCTCGACGGCAATGTGCAGCGCGTCCTGACCAGAGTCTTTGCCATTTCCTCCAACCTCGCCCTGGGCCGCACCCAGAAAGAACTGCAACAACTAGCCGCACAACTCATGCCTGAAACTCATCCCGGCCAGCACAACCAGGCCTTGATGGAACTCGGCGCCCTGCTCTGTAGCCCACGTAAACCCCAATGCCTTCTCTGCCCCCTGCAACCCATCTGCCAGGCACCCGATCCCGAAGCTTTCCCGGTCAAGGACCGTCCCGCCCCCATCCGACAACTCGAAAAGGTCTGCCTCATTCTGCGTGATTCACGGGTCTGGCTCTCACCCACCGACGCCCCCGGACGCTGGCAGGGCTTTCACCGCCTCCCCCTCTTCGACCCCGCCCGAATGGAACTCAACACCCCACTCGGCCAACATCGCTATAGTATCACCAAGTATCGCGTCCAGGCCGAAGTCTGGTCCGCTTCCTGGAAAACAACCGCCCCTGCTGGAATCTGGGCCAATCTTGCCCAACTCCGCCAAATTCCTCTCCCCGCTCCCCACCGTAAAATGCTCCGTCTCCACCCCGATTTCCTCGCCATGTGACAATTCCCTGACGAACCCTTCTGGGCTTGCTTCCCACCGGGAACTGCTGAAAAGTCCATCCATGATCACCGATCTGAAAGACGCCCACCAAAAAGCCCTCAAGATCAATCTCGATCCCAACCGTTACGGCACCTTCGCTGAAATCGGAGCCGGGCAGGAAACCGCCCGCTGGTTCTTCCGCGTCGGCGGTGCCGCCGGCACCATCGCCAAAAGTATGTCCGCCTACGACATGACCTTCAGCGACGCCATCTACGGCCCCTGTCCGCGCTACGTCAGCAAGCAACGTCTGGTCACCATGCTGGATCATGAATACAAACTGCTGGTGGAACGCCTCTCTTCCAAACGCGGAGATTCCACTTCTTTCTTTGTCTTTGCCAACTCCGTCTCCGCCGCCTCCTACCGTGGCAACAAAGAGTGCCACGGCTGGCTCGGCGTCCGCTTCCAACGTATGCCGCGCTCCGAACCCAGCGAAATCTATATCCACATCCGGATGCACGACCGCCACAACCTCCAACAACAAGAAGCCCTCGGCATCGTCGGGGTCAACCTCGCTTACGGTGCTTTTTATTACAACGAAAACCCCGACCTCCTCATCCAATCCCTTCTCGACGGCCTGAGCACCGAACGCATCGAAATCGATCTCATCCGCTTCAGTGGCGAGGACTTTGCCCACCTCGACAACCGTCTGATCAACCTTCAACTGGTCAAAAATGGCATGACCGGGGCGGTCATCTTCGCCCCTAATGGCGAGGTGCTGCAAGCCTCCGACCACATTTATAAAAAGGATGTCCTGGTCGAACGCGGCAACTTCCGTCCCGTTACCAAGGTCAACCTCGACATGCTCGCCGCCGCCCGCTCTCAATTCCTCATCGGTCACCCCGAGGACTCGGATAACGTCGTTGAAATCATGGAAATCACCCTGCGCAACCTGCTCAACTCCGGGGATGTGGACGGGGAGGATTTCCTCGCCCGCGTGGACATCCTCGCTGCCCTGGGTAAGACGGTCATGATCTCCAACTACGCCGAGTTCCACCGCCTGGCCGCCTACCTCAGCCGCAACACCAAGGAACGTATCGGCATTGTTCTGGGCATCGCCCTGCTTCAGGAAATTTTTAATGAAAAATATTACCGCGACCTGGAAGGCGGCATTCTGGAGTCCTTTGGGCGCCTCTTTAAAAACGATCTGAAACTCTACATCTACCCCGCTTTGAGTGAAGTGGACGGCTCCACCATCACGGCGGAAAATCTTCAGGTAGCGGGCAATGTCCGCCACCTCTACGCGCATCTTTACGAAAACGAATGCATCCTTCCCATAGAGACCACGGAATCCAAATCCGTCACCTTCTCCTCCCGCGAGGTGGCCAACCGCATTGAAAATGGAGATTGTAGCTGGGAGGAACTCGTCGTCCCGGAAGTGGCTGCCCTGATCAAGAAGAATAAATTTTTTGGTTACAGCCGCTGTGCCAAAACTCAAATAGTCTGAAGCAGCTCCCCTTGTCTCAATCTTGACCTTACACTGAGTATCCCGTCCAACTTACGGCTTGGCCGCACCAACCGGTGCAAACTCAAGCTTCAGGGCCTGTAGCTCCTCCTTCATGGCCAATTCCAAACGCTTTTCGACTTCCTGCCGGATGGGGCTTTCCACCTTGGCACGCTGCTCCCAGTAACGCCGGACAAAAGACGGCTTCTGCTCCTCGCTCAAGACGATCCCGTTCTCTTCCGCACTTTTTATGGCCGTCCGGAAAATCCGGCTGCGAAAGCTCTCTATTTCTTTTTTCATCGAGGCCCGCCGTTCCTCACTCATCTCTTGAAGTCGGGGCCAATCCTTCATCTTTTCCTCCAGTTGCTCGGGTGATGTGGTGGCCAGGAGTAACATTTTTTGAAACCGTGGATCGCCCGCCATGAGTATGGGTTCAGGTTTAATCCGGCCTTCCCGTTCCTTTCCTTTTTCCTTCACCTGCACGGATTTTTTTTCCGGGCCAGGCTCCGCAGAATTGGGCGGCGAGGCCTGAAGTCCTGTGGCCAGCATCATGAGACCCGCCGTTAAGAAGCTCCGCCAGCTTTTGCACTTCGTTAGGTTAATAAGGCTCATGACTCCATTCCTCCGCGTCACTGGTGTAGGATGCGAACGCTTCCAGGGCAGCGAAAACCTGACCCTGCTCCGGCACGACTTTGTCTTGAGCCAAGGGAGGCAGCACCTTGGAATCCTGCTGCATCAGACCAAAAATGCCCACAGCCAAAAGACAGGTCGCTCCAGCCACGCCAATCCAACGCAGAAACCACACTGCCACCGCTGGACCTTGCTCCCGCTCACGCCGCAGACGGGCCAGGGTCCGGGCCTCGAACCAGGCCGGTGCAGACACAGGTCGAGCCAGCGCCAGGAGCTGGTCAAGCTTCTCTTCCTGTTGGCTTGTTGCTTTGTTCATGAGCGATTTGTCTTTCTTTGCATGTATTAAACTTCGTCCGCAGCATTAAGTTGCGTCCAAATAATTTTTGAGTTGTTCACGCAGCGTTTCCCGTGCCCGAAAGAGCAGGGATTTGACGGAGGAAACACTCAGACCCATGACCCGCGCGATCTCATCATAGTCCAACTGCTCGTGCTGTCGCAGGCTCAGCGCCGTCCGCTGGGATAAAGGCAGTTGACACAACGCCTCTTCCACGTGTTGCCGCATTTCCTCCCTGAGCATTTCCGCACTGGGCGTGGGCATGTCATGGTCGGGGTGGGGCGATTCCCCCTCGCCGTCCACTCCTTGAAATTCAAGGGGCTCGGTCTTCTGGCGTTGCGATTTTTTGAGTTGGGTAAAAACGCAGTTGCGGCAAATGGTCAGAAGCCAGGTGGTGAAACGTGCCTCGGCCCGATATCTTGGCGCGGCTTTCCAAACCTTGAGAAAAACCTGCTGAGCCAGATCTTCCGTCTCCGCATTATAGGGCCCGAGCATCCGATGTATGCTCCCGTAAACAAGGTCTTGATGACGACGCAGCAGCACCGCGAAGGCTGCCTCATTCTCATGGCCGATGAGTTCCATGAGCTGTTCATCACTGAATTCCTCCATCTGCTTCCACCCTAAACCATGCCTTTTCAGGTTGCATTCTTTTCCTCAGCGGATTTTAGCCATATAATGTATGGTTCATGCTTGACGCCACCGCACTTTTGCCATATGGTGTATGGCATGAAGATGACCATGCACATAGATGAAGCGCTCTTGGATCGTGTGATGAAAGCCTACGGTTTTGTCAGCAAGACGGATGCAGTGGAAGGGGCCTTGCGGGAAATGGATCGGCGCAAGCAGTTTGATAAGCTTTGGAAAAAGGGCCTGGGCCTTTCCAAGCAGGAGCTGGGAAATCTCTTTGATCCCGGCTACAACCTGATGGCTCTGCGAGTGGCGGAGACGCCCGGCAAAGCCATCCTGCCCCCTCCAGATCAAGCCCCACAAAAGGCACGTTATGGAAAAAAGCGTTCTCGTTGACACGAATGTCTTCATTGAACTGACCCGCCGCAGACTGGACCCGGTTTCCAGTCTGCGGGACTGGGCGGCCATCGATGATCGAAACCTGGTGACTTGCGGCATGATTCGCCTGGAGTTGTTGCGTGGAATCCGGGTGCTGCGTCATCGACAGATGCTGGAGAGCCTGCTGGATGTGATGATTAATGTGCCGACCGACAACCGCATCTGGGAGGAGGCCACGGATCTGGCCTGGAGACTGGATCGAAGCGGCCTCACCTTGCCTGCTCAGGATATTCTGATCGCCACCTGCGCCTTTCGGGAGGATGCCATGGTCATGACCTTGGACCATCACTTTCAAAATATCCCAGGATTGGAGTTGATTCCCTTTCCGTTTTGAAAAGCAGAGTGGTCTCAGCCTATCTTCAAGGCAACTCAACCAGGCTTAGTCCGGGATGCAATGCCTTGGGGTTGCGGGCCCAAGCAGACCAAAGCACTCTGCCCCGCGCGAGTGCTTCCCGATAAAACTCACTGCGTTTCCAGTAGCCTTCTTCTGCCTGTCCTAGCAAGAGCTGGCTTTGATCCACGTAGCGATGATAGACGTCATAGGATAAGAGAAGATGGGTGAATCCCTGTGCCTTGAGTTCTTCCAGACTTCCCAGATCGGCAACAAAATAGGAATGCTTCATCCCATCGAGGTAAGCGGGATCCTCGAATTGCACCATGGTGTCCTGGGCTAACTGAACCTCTCCCGGTGTAAGATGTTGGCGGATGAAAGTAAAGAGTTTGAGACGACTGTCCGTCTGGAACCCCTGCCATCTTTCCCGAAAATCTCCCAGGTTGTCCTTCATGAGTATTGCACTGAAAAAACAGGTTGCCCCCAACAAAAGCACTTGAGAAATGACAGACCTCAACCCAACTCGCCTCAGCCCTTCGTGACAAAGCAGCACTGGGCCACTGACCATGATGACCATCGCCAGCATTTGCACTGGCAGAAGATAACGCTCCGAATATTTTGAAGTAAACGCCAAGGCCGAGAGACTCAGGATGCAAACCAAGGGCATCAACCAGGCCCCAGGCAATCGTCTGCTCCAAGCACCCAGAGCAAAGGTTCCAAGGCCGATCACGAGCATGATCAGGGAGAAGTCATCACACAACAATTTCCAGTAAACGCCATGGGGTGTGGCCAGACCTGCACCGTAATCTCCTCCCAGCAAAAATGTAACCTCTTCTTTAAAAAAAACTCCCCAGCGCTCCAAGTGAACAAGCACGGGTAGATAAATCGCCAGAGTGGCCAGCAAGAAACTTAAACCCACCCACCTGAGCGATCTTTTGCTCTGCGCCGCCTGGCGCCCTATTTCCACCGCGACACACCCCACCATGATCCAGCCGATGTATTTCCCCCCGCCCAGCAGAGCCAGCGACAAACCCAGGAGCACAGCACTCCAAACTCCGGGAGCACTCAGCCAAAAGTCCAGTGCCCGTAGAGCCGCGGCAATTCCTAACAAAAACAAGGCATCCTCCTTGAAATAGTGTCCTACTTCAAACAGACCCGCATGAAAGGGAAGCACCATCGCCAACCCAAGAGCCGCTAGGGGATGCACCCGGACCCAGGCCCAATCCACCAACAGGGCCAGTGCCAAAGCCATATAAAGTGCCGAAAGGATCCTGCCCATCTCCACCACCCGTTGAGGATTTTCACGCCCGCCTTTGACCATCATGCCCAGATCAACCACCTCTAGCATCAGGGGCGGATGCCGCAGGTTACGTTCCCCGGACTGAATTTGTCGCACCTTGGAGGATTCATCATTATGATAACCCCAGTGAAATTGATGATTCTGGGTGTTCAAGGCCCACACCCCCAGCACGACCAGCAAGCCTAGAGTCCACCGCCACAACCCTTCATTTATATACAGTTTTGTTTTAAGCAATTCCATCAGCTCCACCGCGGTCATTCGACGTATCGGATCGTTTCATAGTCCGAGTTTTTTGTCATGGAGTTCCTCTCACAACTTGAGCCAAGCTTTCCAGCCACGCTATCCTCGCTACTTGTCCCATCGGAATGGGCACCTCCATCTTACCATTGACCTCATCACAGGATCTCGCAATCTAGCCATTAGCCATGCAGACACATAGTGAAGAACAGGCGCGACTCAAGGAGTTCAAAAAACTCTTCAAGGGCAAGCCCATCCTTTTGGTCGATGACGATCCCCACTGGATCAAGGCCATGCACATGCTGCTCGACACCCTGGGGGCCTCCGTCAACTGCGCCCCCAACGGGGAGAAAGCCGTCCAGTATCTCCGCCTGGCCCGCTATGACATCATCCTGCTGGACATTCAGATGCCGGGCATTGATGGCTGGGATCTCTACGCGATCATGCAACAGGTCCGCCCTGGTCGCGATCTGCCCGTTTATTTCCTAACCGGATTACCCGCACCCTTACAGACCAAATTCGTGGCCAAACTCCCGGTTTCGCCAGAGCGTGTTCTGCAAAAGAGCCTCAGTCCATGGGAAATCCTCGCCACGATCAGCAAGGAACTCTTGGAACCGGAACAAGCCGCCTGAGTACAGGCTGGGTCTCGCGCCTTTTTTCTTTTCTTCATCCCGGCAAAAGGCAAGTTGAACAAATGAAGTTTCTCAGCGCCGCCCTGCTCATGGCCTGTTCCACCCTCTCTCTCTCCGCTTTGGACTTGGTGCGCAAACCCGCACCCGACTCCTTCGAACACCCCGTCATCGTGGAAATTCAGGCTTTGCACACCAAATCCGAAAAAGGGGACAAAGCCGCTACCAAAGAACTAATCACCAAAATGGAGACTCTATGCGGCGCACACCCGGAAAATAAATTATACCTAGCTTATCTCGGATCCGCCTACACCCTGCTCAGTCGCGATATCGGCTTCGGTCCCTCCGCTTATTCCAACTTGAAAAAGGTTTACAAACCATGGACTCCGCCGTTGAGTCCGACCCCACCAAGGCCACCGTTCGCTTCATCCGTGCCGTCAACAACTTTAACCTGCCCGCCTTCGTCAACCGCCGCGACAACGCCCGGGCCGACTTCGAAATCCTGCTCAAAAATCTGGAAGGCAATCCCGAACAACTCTCCCCCACCACCCAACAAGCCATTTATTACTTTGCCGGAGTAGCCTATGTGCAACTTGGCCGAAAAAAAGAAGGTAAGGAAACCCTGCTCAAGGGACAGGCTCTCCGCGCTGAACCGACCCTAGATGCCAAAATCAAGGCCGAGCTGGCCAAGCTGACCAAGTATTAAGCTCTGCCTGAGTTCCCCTCATCATGCCACTTCCCGGCAAAACCCTGCTCTCCGCCACCCGCATCCAAAAACGGGTCCGCGAACTGGGCTTGTCCATCCGCCGCCATTACCAAGGGAAAAACCTCACGGTCATCGGTTTGATGGATGGTAGTCTCTTTTTTTTGGCTGACCTCCTGCGCCATCTCCCCCCGGAAACCCACATCGAGTGTTGGCGCTTGAAAAGTTATGTCGGGCGCCAGTCCACGGGCAAGATCGAGGGTTTGCAAAGCTGCAGCGGCATGTATTCCGGACGGCATGTTCTCATCGTTGACGACATCCTGGACAGCGGCCTCACTCTCAGCCAAGCGCGCGACCACATCCGCAGCCAGGACGCTGAAGACATCAAACTCTGTGTGCTTTTGGACAAAAAAGTTCCCCGCACTCACCAAGTTGAGCCACACTGGACCGGCTTTGAAATCCCCAACCTTTTCGTCATAGGATATGGCTTGGATCTCAATCACCAGTATCGCACCCTGCGCATGATTCGCTCCCTCGAAGATTGAAGGACCCATCCCTTTAAGCAAAACTGATAGTTATCCAGAGGCATAAAAAATGTTTCGTCTGGAACGCTTCAAGCTCTACTCTGTCGAAGAATTATGAGCACCAAACGAATCGGAGTTTTAACCAGCGGAGGCGATTGCCCCGGCTTAAATGCAGTCATCCGCGGTGTCGTCCAAGCCGCTGGAACCTTGAATTGGGAAGTCATCGGATTTAAGGACGGCTATGAAGGCCTCCTCCCACCCATCCGCTACGAAGTGTTAAGCCGTCGCTGCACCGAGGGGATCATGCATCTGGGCGGAACCATCCTCGGAACCACCAACAAGGGCCACTTTGTGGCAAAAATCGGCCATGGTGACAAAGCCATGCTCGACCCCTCCATCATCGCACAAACCAAGGAAACCATGGCCTCTCTCAATGTAGAGTGCCTGGTCTGCATTGGTGGAGACGGCTCCTCAGCACCGCCAACCAACTTTACGAAGCTGGCATCAAAACCATCGGGGTTCCCAAAACCATTGACAACGACATCAATGCCACCGCCATGACCTTCGGCTTCGATTCCGCCGTGGCCTGCGTGGTCGATGCCCTCGATCGACTTCACACCACAGCCCGCAGCCATAAGCGTGTCATGGTTTTGGAAGTTATGGGACGCTACGCCGGATGGATCGCCCTCCATGGAGGACTGGCCGGAGGTGCCGATATCATTCTCATCCCGGAAATCCCCTTTGATTATGAGGTGATTAACGAAGTCATCCGTCAGCGCGAAGCTGAAGGAGCCACCACCAGCATGGTCGTGGTAGCGGAAGGTGCCAAACCCAAAAATGGTGACTACTTCACCAAAAAAAATGTGGACCGCATCGGCGAACGCGCGCTCGGCGGTGCTGCCGAACAAGTGGCCAAAGCCATCGCCGAAGCCACGGGCAAGGAAACCCGCTCCGTCGTTCTCGGCCATCTTCAGCGCGGCGGCAATCCGACCTCCCTGGATCGCATCCTCGGAGTTCGCTTTGGCGTCGCGGCAGTAGATCTGGTCCGGGCGGGCAAATTCGGCCACATGGTCAGTTACCAAAACTACCTCGTGGGCGATGTTCCCATGGTCGAGGCCATCAGCAAACTCAAACAAGTTCAACCGGACTCCCAGCTCGTCGTGACCTGCCGGGAAATCGGCATCAACTTCGGAGATCGCTAAACCTCCAAGCCTCGGCCAATCCCGCACCTGTTGTTCTCGAACCTTGGGAAAATCAGCTTGAGCATGGGATCGAAAAACCTAGTTTGAGGTGATTCCCATGGAATCCTCCTCCCCGAAGCCATCGGCCCTTTCCTATACTGTCAACAGGACCGATCAGGTCCTGAGCTGGCTCGTGCTGCTTTCCGTTGCCAGCCTGCTCAGTGTCAGCATCCTTCACTGGGGCGGGGTCATTCCGAGCATGGCGGTTCTTCTCTATCTGCCCGCTTCGATCCTCTGGATTTGTTTGGGCTTCAAGGCCAGCCAGTCTCTGCGTCATCGACAACCCTTGGGCTCCTGGATTGACTTAATGGTTCTCCTCTTTCTGGCCTACGCCACCTTCGCCTTCTCCACCAGCCCCGCCCGTTATGTCGCACAGTTTGAGTATCTTTGGATCCTGAGTTATGCCGGCGTCTTCCTGTCCCTGCGCCTCGTCCTGCATCAACGACGCTGGGCTCTGGCTCTGCTGATTCTGCTTCTCCTCTTGGCTTCCATTACCTGCGTTTTTGCCCTCATGAACAAAGGCGTAGACCAGCATCTGATTTGGGGTCAAGCCCGGCCCGATTACGGTAAACGCATCTCCGGCACCTTCGGTTGCCCCAACCATTTTGCCAACCTCATGGTCATGGCTTCCTGCATCGCCCTGGCCCTTTCTCTTTACCCACGCATCTCCTGGATCTGGCGCATCCTGGCATTTTATCTGGTCGCCATGTTTGCGGTGGGACTCTTCTTCTCCGTCTCCCGTGGCGGCTACCTCGCCTGGTTGACCGGGCTCTTCACCGTGACCTGCTTTTTCATTCTGCAACGCCAATTCACCATCCAACGTCGCCTCATTCTCATGATGCTCAGCATCGCTTTGGCTCTCGCAGCCTGCTGGGTCGCCCTGCAAAATCCTTTCGTCAAATCCCGTATCGATGCCACCTGGCGAGGAGATGTCCGCCTGCAACTGGCCGCCGACGCCATTAAAATCTGGAAAGAAAACCCTCTACTGGGCAGCGGTATGGCCACCTTTGACTACGCCCATCAACGCCTCCCCGACACCATCATCTCCTCCAGGGCGGTTTTTACCCACAACGATTATCTCAACCTCCTTTCAGATTACGGCATGGTAGGTTTTCTGCTCGTTCTGGGCTTTTTCCTGCTGGTGATCCCTGTTCTGCTCAAACGTTATGCGGACTCCGAACGGGAATACGACCTCCTCGTCTCCAGAGCCGCCTTTTGGACCCTGACCATCATGGCGGTTCACTCCATCGTCGATTTTAATTTTCATATCCCAGCCTGCGCCCTCACCTTTTTCACCATCCTGGCCATCGGCAGCTCCCCCTCACAACGTGCCTCCGATCCAACCCAGAGCCCCTTTCTACCTCCAGCACTTCTTCTGGCCCTGGGACTCCTCGCCTCCGGCTTTCTGCTCCACTCCAGTTGGACTCTACATGAAGCGACCCGTATCGCAGCTTGGAAGGAAGCCGATGCCTCCCGTCTGAGCACCGAAGATCTCCAAAAGTTGGGTGAACGTATTTGGCAAAAAAATCCTAACGCCACCCCCGCTTTGGAAAAAATAGGAGATGCCTTCAGGGTCAGAACTTCCGAATTAAACTCCGCCTTCAAACAAGCCCTGAGCCGAAACGACACCGAAACCGCCCAGCAACTGCTCAGAGAACGTGAAGCCATGGGCCAATCCGCCCTGCTCTTTTACCAACGCTCCGCCGACTCCAACCCGATCTACGACAGCATCCTCATCAAACAAGGCTTGATCCTGGATATTTTGGATCGGGATCAGGAAGCGTTTTTGGCCTACAATCAGGCTGTTCAAAATCAACCTCGCAACCCCTTCTTCCACTATCATCTTGGCTTTCACCTCCTGAAAATTGGTGAATACGACCTGGCCCGGGAACGACTCATCCTGGCCAGCCGCCTGCCCGTCCACAGCCCAAATCGGGTCCCGGAACAACGCATCGCCGCACAAAAAGCGCTTAAGTTGCTCCAAGATCTGCAAAAACACAATCTCAACCTGCCCCAACTTTTCCATAATTGAGAGTTGCACCGCCCCGAATTTTTACTAGGCTCTTACCTCCACGCACCCGTAGCTCAATTGGATAGAGCATCTGACTACGGATCAGAAGGTTTCAAGTTCGAGTCTTGACGGGTGCAGTTTCTGCGGCGGTCGTTTAATGGTAGGACTTTAGCCTTCCAAGCTAATAGCGAGGGTTCGATTCCCTCTCGCCGCATTCTTTCCGCAATCGAACCCGAGCGCAGCGATCCTGCCCTTCGCGCAAGCGAACTTCCAGCCAAGCGACC
>JAAUTS010000100.1 GCA_012031345.1 Blastochloris sp.
GTTCTCTGCGCAGAATTCCATCATGTCGCGTGTGATCGGGATGTGCATTGGGGTGGCGGTTTCGTTGCAGAACGATGATTTGACGACAGCGGTGGTGGAGGGGGCCGACACGATGAAGTTGCGGGAATTCAGCCGCAGGCTGCGTCGCCAGGTGGAGTTGGCGCGGGAAGGAGTGGATCAGGCCCGGCAACCGGCCTCCCTGATTTTAACCAGCATGACCAGCTTCAACATCCCGCACGGGATTCCGGTGATTGTTCCTCCGGCCGTGGCCACGCTGCTGCTGAGTTCACCGCAGAAAAAAGTCATGCTGGACGGGGACAAACCAGTTTATCGTGAATTCATCAATCTTTCCCTAACCATTGACCACCGGGTGATGAACGGGTCGAGCGCCGGAGCTTTTCTCAATGAAGTCAAAGCCAAGATTGAAGGTTTTGATTTGAAGACGGATTTGTTGTAGCAGAGGGAGGCAGGACCCTGGACAGGCTGAGGAGCATTCAGGAGTCCTGTTTGAGCGGCATCATGTAGAGGGAGGCTTTGTCCTGAATGTCGCTACGACGATCCCGTTGACCGACCCATTTCATGTGTTTGGAGTCGAAGTTGTAGCGGTTGACACGGTCCTTTCCTTCCCAACGGAAGGTGGTGACCAATTCATCCCGGTCCATTTTCCATTTACCTTCCTGACCTGTTTTAAGAACAAAGGTGCCGTCGGAGAGGAAACTACAGACAGCCACAAGTTGTCCGTTTTCGATGCATTGAAAAGGCTGGGCCAAAAGAAAGCGCAGGGCTTTGGAATCTTTGGTCCCCGTTGTTTCCGTCTTGAGTTCTTCGGGTTCCGTTTTTGTTTTTTCCGTTTCTATTGTCTCGGGGGGAGCGGGTTGGGGAGGGGTGGAAGGTTTGGGGGCGGTGGTTTCGGCGATGAGTTTGGCCCGTTTTTCGAGCACTGTTTTTTGTTCCCAATCCTTTTTCAGTTGTTCGACCCGTTCGGAGTAATCGGTGTCCTCGCGGCGAATGTCGGTTTTTTGGTCACCCACCTGGATGTCGAGGGATTTTTCCCCGGCCTTGAGCACTTGAACGCTGCGTCCTTTGGGCAGGACAAGTTCGCCCGTTTTTTTACCATCGTGGACGAGTTCGATTTTGACGGCCTTCCTGAGAGTGACTTCGGCGGGTTGGAAGGAGGGAGGGTTTGGTTTTTCAGATGAGTTCAGGTTGGGCAGGGCCAGGGGAGTGAGGGCGAGGAGGATGAGGATGGATGGTTTCATGGTTTGGATTTTCCGAGCAGGGTCAGAGGTTCGTTGTTGGAGAGAAAAAGGCCGGGCCAATGGTCTTCCGGGTTGGAGCTTTGCTGAAGGCGGCGGGCGTAGGCGTTTTGTAATTCACGATCTTCCAGAGCCTGACCGGGAAGATCCTTGGTGACGGAATGAAACTCGAGGGTTTGTTGTTCAAGAAAGAGGCTGCCTTGAGCTTCGTTGGGGGAAAGTTTGTGATGTGATTCCAAGGCCGACAAAACCTGATCGAGCTGGAAGACGGCGGCGTGGAGACGGGCTTTGAGGAGCCAAAGTTCGGCCATTTCAGGATGACGCTGGCGTGAGCGTTCCACCAAATCGTAGGCGCCCTGCCATTGGTTGGATTGCATTTCCAGGCGGATACGCCGGAGCGCGGCGGCTTCTTCCAGGCGGTCCCGCACGTTTTGGGCGCGATGAGTCAGGGAGCGTTGTTTGGCTTCAGCTTCAGCGCGTTGTTTTTCCGCTTCGGTCAGCTTGAGTTGGATTTCGCCCCGGGCTTTGAATTCGGCCTCATATTTGGCCAGCAGAGCCTGGTTTTGTGCCTCCTGT
Source organism: Blastochloris sp. (assembly GCA_012031345.1). Classification (GTDB taxonomy): domain Bacteria; phylum Verrucomicrobiota; class Verrucomicrobiia; order Methylacidiphilales; family JAAUTS01; genus JAAUTS01. Next base: position 1,833 of record JAAUTS010000100.1, read on the forward strand.
TCCTGAAGATCGCGCACGGCAGCGTCTGCTTCCTGCCGTGCGGCCAAGGCGCGGGCTTCGTTGGCTCGTGCGGCTTGTTCATTGGTTTCGGCGGTGACGCGGAGCCGTTCAGCTTCCAAGCGGCGTTGGTTCAGAATGACGACGGAGGCGGAGAGGATGAGGAAGATGGTGAGGAGGGAACTTACGACGGCGAAAAAGACGCTGCGGTTGCGTTTGATCCATTTGCCCGTGATTTCGCGCAGAGTGACAGGTCGCGCCTGAATGATCTCTCCGCGCTGGTAACGTTCGAGATCGTCCTTGAATGCGGCCACGCTGCGGTAGCGTTCTGAGGGATCGGAGCGCAGGGCTTTGAGGGTGATGATTTCGAGGTCGGGATCGATTTGTTTTTTATGGATGGAAGGGGGGATGGGTTCGTGGGATTGGAGTTTTTGGGCGTCGTTGAGCAGATGGCCCGTGACATAATAGTGAGGGTGGCCAGTGAGGAGCCGGTAGAGCACGGCTCCGAGGGAATAAACATCCGCGCGTTCATCGACATCCTTACTGGAAACGGCCTGTTCCGGGGCCATGAAATCAATGGTGCCGAGGGTCATGCCTGTCATGGAGCGAACGCCGAGGCTGGCTTGGGAGTTGGGTTCGTCCGTGTCTTTTTGTTCAAACTTGGCCAGACCAAAATCCATGACGACAGGTTCACCATCACTGCGGATCATGATGTTGCCCGGTTTGATATCGCGGTGGAGAACGCCGTGTTGGTGGGCGTAGTGGATGGCGTCGCAGACCCGCGTGATGATGGCGAGGGTTTGTTGCACGGGGAGGACACGGGCACCGGGCTGAGAGGAGGGCAGAGGGCTGGAGCGGATCAACTCTCCTTCGATTCCGGTGGGGATGGGGGAGCTTTGGCTGCGGAGAGTCTGGATGAGGGAACTGAGATCGGTGGCGTCGAGAGTGTTTTGGGAGGATTCGGTGTGGGAGATGATTTCGTCCAGGGGAAAGCCGTCGATGCATTCCATGGCCAGGTAGGAGCGTCCGTCATATTCCCCCACTTCGTGGATGCGACAGATGTTGCGGTGGGGGAGTTTGGAGAGGATGCGGGCTTCCTGTTTGAAGCGGCGGAGTTGGTTCTCGGTGGCGGCCTCTCCGGTCAGCAGCATTTTGATGGCGACGGGGTTGCCGAAGGGGTCATGGGCCTGCCAGACTTCGCCCATGCCGCCGCGTCCGAGAAGAAATTGAAGACGGTATTTTCCAAAAATTTTTCCGCTGGAGATTTGTAAGACCGCCTGATCGTTGAGACTGAGAGTGGTGTGGCCTTCGTCCGCCGAGAGCAGGGAGAGGACGGGGAAGGGGGTCTCGATGCCTTTGGCGCGCAGCAGATAATAATAGAAGAAGAGATACTCCGCGCGGTGGGGTCTCCGTTCATGTCGGGTCCGATGGCGATGACTTTGCGCTCCAGTTCCGGAGGCAGTTCGAGCATTTCGAGAGCTTTGCCTTCCGGGTTGGGCAGGGGCAGGTTTTCTTCCGCGCGGGCTTCGAGAATTTCCCAGTGTTCGGGTAGATTGGGCAGGGCGGCATGAAGGGTGGCTTCGGTCAAAAGAATTTCGCCGGGACCCGCGACGCTGCAAAGACGGGAGGCGAGGTTGACGCTGGAACCCAGGACGGTGTAGTCCTGGCGGGTAGCGACGCCGATGTTGCCCACGACCATTTCTCCGCTGTTGATGCCGATGCCGCAGTCCGGCATGGGACGACCCATGCGTTGAAAGCGGGTTTGGAGCAGGCGCAGGCGGCTCATTTGTGCGCTGGCGGTTTTGATGGCGCGGAGGGCGTGATCCCGATAGTAGCGAGGTGCGCCATAGAGCACCATGACTTCGTCCCCGATGATTTTATCAACGCTGGCGTGGTTATCATGCACGGCACCGATGACCTCCTCGAGGTAGGCGTTGATCATTTCCCTGATTTCCTCCGGGGAAAGGGTTTCGCTGAGTGCGGTGAAGCCGCGCAGGTCGGTGAAGCTGACGCTCATGAAGCGGCGTTCAGGGAATTTGAAGGTGCTGAGATCCTCGTCGTTGGTTTCTTCCAGGCCGGGCGGGAGATAGCGGCGGACGTAGGCTTGGAAGTGTTGACGGTCGCTGATGTCGTGAATGACGACATCCCGGACGCTGCCGTGAGTGCTTACCTTGAGTTCGTAGTTGCGTCCATGCGTGTCCTGAATGACTCGGATCGCTTCATGGACTTCGCCCGCGGCACTCATGCTTTGAACAGTTGGGGTGCTGAAATAGCGGCAGAGGATGTTGATGGATTGGCCGATCAGTTCATCCTTGTCCGTGTCCAGGAAGCGGGCGAGGGAGGTGTTGGCGTAGAGGATGGTATCGTCTGCGGCCACGCGGAGGATCATGGTATCCAGGCCCAGGATAGAGAGAGGCTCGGCCACGATGGCGCGGTCGAGACGGCGACTGACGAGTGCTTCAGTAGGGGAACTCATGGCAGCATCAGAGTCTCAGCCTAGGCCCAAGTGGGGATGCTGTTAAGTGTAAAATAAGGCAATCAGGATGTTCGGAGCTGGAAGCGGGAGGGAGGACAGCACGCGATCAATCCTGACCGATTTCTTTGATGACACCCTCGGTCCGGCGGACGATGCTGCGCATTTCACGTTTGTCGTCAGCTTTCATTTCGAAGCCGATGAAGTTGATGCGGGTTGGGTTGCCGGCCTTTTCGTGCTTTTTGATGACATCTTCCAATTCTTTCCAAGGGACTTGGGTGGGATGATTTTCGGACTGGAAGCTGGCGTCGGAGATGAGGAAAACAACGTCCGGTTGCATGGCCAGAACGCCGTCCATGACGAAGGCGATGCCGTTGTCCTGGCCTGCTTCTGGGGCGCGGGAGCCGCGGACGGAGCGGGGGAGGGAGCCATCGGTGCGGAATTCTTTTTCCAACCAGTTTTTGGCGGCGGTTTTACTGGCGTCGTTGGGTGACTGCATTTCGGCGGCCATGGGTTGGTAGATGCGGCTGTATTGGACGAGGTTGAATTTGGTGTTGATGGAGAGGCCATCAATCAACTTCATGGTTTCATCCCGGATTTTGGTGATGGGCACACCGGCTTTTTGAGCCTTGTTAAGAACGCTGAGAGAGACATCGAAAACGATGATGACACTTTTGGCCTGGGTTTGGATGCCGAAGAAGTTCAGGCCGGAGCCTTCGCCCCCGCCTCCTGCACCGCCGCCCCCCTCCGCCTCCCTGACCGGAACCGAGACCCAGGGCGGAATCGGAGATGGTGGCGGAGGGATCGAAGTCCATGACCTGATCCACGGGCATCTGGGGGATGTCGGGCAGGGCGAAGCTGGTTTCCCGTAGGCTGGCCATTTTTTCATCCAGGGCAGGTTTGGGTGCGGCCGCTCCAACTCGGCTGAGGCCATTTTGGGGTCAATAATTTGTGGGGGGATGGCGACCATTTTTTTTGCCACGAAGGTGGCTTCCGGGGGGGCGAACCATTTGGCCACGACATAGATGGCGGCGCCGAGGCCAGCCAGGGCATGGATACCGATGCTGATGAGGAGAACGGAGATGAGGACGCTGCGGTCTTTTTCTTTTTTCGAGGTTCGACCGGAGCCGAGTTGGGAAGGGGAGTCATAGGTCCTCGGACTCCTCGTTGGTGGCGAAGGTGATGCCCTTGATGCCTGCCTGGGCGCAAGTATTCATGACATCCACGATGCGCTGGTGGTTGGCTTCGTCCACGGCGTCGATGGTGATGAGGGCTTCGGCCTGGTTGGCTTCGACAGTTTCCTTGAAGCGTTTGAGGGTGAAGAGGAGGGTGGGCAGATCCTTGCTGGTGGGGCTGTCCATGGGCTGGTCGTTGAGAATGATCTGGCCGTCCGCCAGGATGTTGATGCGTTGTTCATCCGGCAGCTCCAGGACTTCCTCCTGGGCCACAGTGCCAGGGAGGCTGAGGCCGACATCCGCTTCGGGTTTGATAGGTTTGGCCGAGACGAGGAAGAAAACGAGAAGGAGGAACACCATGTCGATCATGGGGCTCATGGAGATCTCGGCCTGTTCTTCTTCCCGTTTGCGGATGATCATAAGATTATTTGTTGTAGGCGGAAAAGACCACTTCGACCGCGCCGGCCTCGGCGGCGGCACGCATGACTTCCTTGATTTGTTTGGCCGGAGTTTTGCCATCTGCCCGGACGGAAATTTTCAGGGGAGGATAATCAATGAGGCGCTGTTTGAGATAACGTTTGAGTTGGGAGAGATCGACCGGAGTGTCTCCGGTGTAGAGTTGTCCGTTGGCGTCGATGTTGATGATGTCGCGTCCGCTGAGGTCGTCCGGTTGTTTAGCGGTGGCGGCGGTGGGTAGTTTAATTTCCAACTTTTTTTGCTCCTTGGTGATCTTGCTGGTGACCATGAAAAAGACGAGCAGCAGAAACGTCATGTCGATCATGGGCGTCATCTGGATTTTGGCGTTTTCCGGGGCGCGACGTTTGGGGATCATGGGAAGACAAAGGTTGGGGAGGGGTGGAGGGATCAGCGGTCGGAGGAAACGCTGGGCACCTGCATGGTGTAGCCGGTGGCGGGGCGTGTGCCGTCCTGATTCAATTCCCCGGTGAAGAGGTCGAGCAGGCGGGAGCATTGTTTTTGCATGTCGGTCATGATGCCTGTGAGTTGACCGCGGAAGAAGAAGTAGAGGCACATGGTGGGAATGGCCACGACAAGCCCGCCGGCGGTGGTGATCATGGCCACGCCGATACCGCTGGCCAGGTCGGAAGGTTCGGCCTTACCGGCGGCGAGTTGGTTAAAGGCCTGGATCATGCCGACCACGGTGCCGAAGAGGCCGAGCATGGGGGCGATCTGAGCGCAGACGTTGAGGTAATTCACCCAAATACCGAGTTTGGTTTCTTCCGCGTAGAGGGCTTCGGCCGCGGCGGATTCCATGGCGGATTTATTATACATGGGCTGGTCAAAGTTCGCTTTGACCAAGGCGGAGCCCATGACGGAGGCCAAAGGACTGTTTTGAGACTGGCAGAGTTGATAGGCTTGGGAGACCTGTTTGTTCACCATGAGGGAATTCAGGTCGGCAAGAAGTTGGGGAGGCATGACGCGCCCAGCCCGGACCATAATGATGCAGAAACCGGTCAGAGCCACGCCGATGAGGGAGGTCAGCAGGATGGGGTGCATCCACATGCCGCCGTCGGCATAGACGTCGAGCAGGGATTTGTCCTTTTGTTGGGCCGCGACCTTTTCGTTCACGGTTTCCTGGGTGGTGGGCGCCGGGCTCTGGGCGTGGAGGCCGTGGAACGGCATAAGCCAGAGGGCGAGGCAGAGGGTGAGCAGAGGGGTTTTCATGGTTCTAGTCCTTGTCGTTTCGTGGTCGGTTTTTTTGGGTTAGGGTTTGGATTGGGTTTTCTCCAAGTCTTTTTTGAGTTGTTCTGCCTTGGCTTTAAAGTCGGGTTCGGGAAACCAGGTGATGATCTCTCCGGTTAGGATCAGGGCATCCTCCTTCCGGTTGAGGCGTTGATAAAGTTCGGTCGCGCGCCACAAGCCCTCCGCGCTGAGGCGGGTCAGTTCGGGATGAAAGACGGAAGGGAAGAGGAAACCGTCCAGAGCTTCATTCAATAATTGGGTGCGCTCCACACGTTTGTCAGGCATTTGATCCCATTTGGGCCATTCGGTTTCGAGTTCTTTCAGCTTGGTGGCGGCCAGTTCTGCTTGCACCAATCGGGTTTGCACACGGGTGGCGGCCAGGGCGACTTCATCACCCCCGCTGACATTTTGCAGTTTTTCCGCTTCGGCCATGGCTTGTTCCACTTTTCCTGAAGCGGCCAGGGCGCTGAGGCGGAGTCGGGTCGCCTCGCCTCTGCGCTCCTTGTTCCAATCACTGCCTTCCACTTGTTTGGTCACGGCAACTGCCTCGGTGGCGGCTTTTTTGGTTTTTTGGGAGAGGAGAAGGCGGGCATAACGAAGGCCGACATCTCCGCTGTCGCTTTCCGGCAGGGTGAGGTAAGGGAGGCGCGATTCCCAAATTTTTTGCAAGGCGGGGAGATCTTTGGTGTTGATGCTGTCGAGCAGGGCTTGGGTGGAGGGGTTGGGTTGGAAGCGAATGCTTTGGATGGAGCTGAGGGGGTAGGGAACTTCGGCCTGACCCGCTCCCACGCTGACGCGGATGGTCAGGGTTTTACCGTCCGTGCCGAGGATCTCGCCCTGCATGACCTGACCGTTGTTCAGGGCCACCTGGTCGGCCCGCAGGATGGGCAGGAGCAGCGTCAGCAGGAAAAGAGTGGTCAGGGAGTGATTCATGTGTCCCCCGTTTTTTGAGCCGATCCAGGGCTTTGCTGAACTCGGCGGTCTCCTGGAGATGGGGTTGCCCGGTGAATTCCTTGTAGGTGTTGAGGGCTTCCTGAGTCATGCCCAGTTGCTCAAAAGCCTGACCACTTTGCCAGTAGGCTTTGGCCACCATGTCCGACCAACGGGCGTAGAGAACATAGATGCGTTGGAAGTAGGGAATCGCGCGCTTGGGATCTTTTTGGCCCATACGAATTTCCCCGATTTGGTAGAGAGCTTCGACCCAGGGGCGGCCCTTGGCGGACTTAACTTCGAGGATGCGTTCCAGCTCGCGGATGGCTTCGTCCTTTTTTCCCTGAGCCAGATAAAGGTCGGCTTTGGCGCGGAGAACCTGGGCGAGGAGAGGGGATTGGAAACTTTCTTTCTCGAAGAGGGCGAAGTAGTCGAGGGCCTGTTTGCTCTCTCCTTGGGTAAGTGCGATGAGGCCAAGTCCGGCATAGGCACGGTCTTTGAGCAGGGAGCGGGGATACCAGGTCAGGATGGTTCGGTAATGGCGGATGGCGTCGTCCGGACGTTTGACCAAGCGGAGTTGGTCTCCGAGATCGGCGAGAAGAAGGGCGCTGAGTTGGCGTGGTTCGGCGACTTCTGCCATGCGGAGGCGGAGGTTGGAGGCGAGATCGGGGTTTTCCTTATCATTTAAAGCGGCACGCATCCAGAGGCTTCGGGCGGCCAGGGTAGGTTTTTGGCGGTGATGGATTCTTCGGTCAGCGCGGAGAGTTGAGCTTCGAACTGGGTTTTTTCTTCCGGTTGACGGGCCATACGGGCGAGGGTGTGCAACATATCCTCGACCGCGGAGGCTTCGGGATCGTTGCCATGTTCGCGGATGGCGTCCCAGTAAACTTTACGGGCGAGGTCCGGTTGATCGTTGCGACGGTGAATCCAGGCGAGCTGGGCGAGGGCCTCGGTCAGACGTGGGCTTTTGGGGCGGGCCTTAAGGAAGCTCTCGAAGTGTTTGCGCATGTCATCGAACTGCTCCATGGCCTTGTAGGCCAGGCCGATGCGGAAGATGCCGTAGTCGTAAAGTTTTGGGTCCTGGCCGGAAACGCGGCGATAGGCGGCGATGCCTCGATCCACTTCACCGAGAGCGAGGTAGGCGTCACCGAGGAGATTGCAGGCTTCGTCGAAGGGAGTGGAGCCGGGATATTTTTTTAAGAAATCCTCCAGTTCCTTGTAAGCCTGGGTGAAGAGTTTCTGGTTGAAGAGGGATTGCGCGCGGCGATAGACGGCGTCGGCTTCCTTGGAGCCTTTGGGGTATTTTTTGAGGTAGTGGGCGAAGGCTTCGCGGCTGCGTTCGTAGTCTTTGGCAAAGTGTAAAGACATGCACTGCCAGTAGAGGGACTGTTCGGCGAAGGGGGTCTGGGGGGAGGACTTGAGTAATTCCTCAAAATGAGTGTAAGCCTCGGCATTACGATCCAACATGAGGAGGGCGTAGCCAGCCAGGAAGCGGCAGCGGGGGGTTTGGGCGAAGTCGGGGAAACGTTGAGCGACCGCGAGAAAGCCGAGATGGGCGTTGGCGTAGTCGTAGATGCGTTGGTGGGCTTCCGCCTTGATGTAGAGGACGTTGGGTAATTCCTTATTTTTCGGGAAACGCTTCTCAAAATCCTGGGCGGCGGTGATGACCTCATCCCAACGTTCCATGCGGGTCAAACAGATGAGCAGGGTGTAGTTGGCGGAGGCCAAAAGTTCGCTGTCCGGCAGGCGGGCAACCATCTCCTTCATGACGAGATAGGCTTCCCTGGGGCGTTCGAGTTGGAGGTAACATTGGCCGATGCGGAATTGGAGGGCGGTGTCGTAGTCGGCCATTTTGTTCAGGCGTTCGATCTCACGTTCGACTTGGGCGACGGTATCTTTTTGGCGCAGGAGTTCGTAGGAACTTTCGGGAGAGCGGCTGGAACCTTGTTGGGCGATGGATTTTTGCAACTGGGTGAGGCGCGCTTGTTGTCGCGAGAGGATGCGGTTACGGGAGCAGACACGTTGAAGCACGCTGAGTGCCTGGCGGTAATTTTCGCGGGCGAGAAAACGGTTGCCGAGATCGAGAGCCAGGAGATGATAGGCGGCGATCTTGGTGGCGGAGTCGGAGAGGGGGTCGATCTCGCCCAGAGCGTTGAAGGCGTTTTCGAGTTGGTCTGTTTCGATGAGGCAATAGAGTCGGATGATGCGGCCTTGGAAGGCCATTTCGGGCGGGAGTTGATTCAGGATAGGGAGGAAGTAGTCGGCGGTTTCCTTGAATTTGTCCTCCTGGAGGAGGGCGAGGCCTCTGCTGAAGAGGGCGTCGGGGAGTTTGGGGGAGCGGGGATAGGTTTTGATGAAGAGGTCGAGGGCGTCGATGGCTTTTTTAAATTCCTGAGTTTTGAGGAAGGCGATGCCGAGCCAGAACGAGAATTCCTCCACTTTTTCACCCTGAGGATATTCTTTAAGGTAACGGTTGAGGGTATCGATGGCGGGGGTGAATTTCTCCTGTTTGATTTGAGCCACACCGAGAAGACGCAGGGCGGGTTCCATGGAGCGGGCGGCTTCGGCGGAGCTGCCGTAGTCTTTGACAAAGCGGGCGAGGTTCTCTTCGGCCTTGGGATAGTCCTGGTTGCTGAAGGCGAAGCTTCCGGCGTCGAGCAACTCGAGCGCGGTCTGAGCGGAGGAGAGGAGGGGGAAAAGAGCGAGAAGGCTACAAATCGCCAAGGACGAGAGGAGTCTTCCCATGAGTACAAGGTCATGGGAGACTGTGCCGACTTTGTGACAGAAGTGTTACAAGATGAGGGAGGAGGAGAAAGCCGGGTTTTGACTTGCTTGTGTTGGGGGGGGATTATAGCTGGTGAATGAGTAAGTCAGAGAAAACGGTGGTGAGTCATTTACGTCCCCTTCCTTTAAAAACATTTTTGTATGGTTCGTGTTATTATCCTGAGCACTGGGATGCGGCGACCCGGGCCTTGGATGGGGAGAGGATGGCGGCGGCGGGTTGGAATGCGGTGAGGATGGGGGAGTTTGCCTGGGATTATTTTGAGCCGGAGGAGGGTCGTTTTGTTTTTGACTTGTTTGATGAAACGATTGAGTTGCTGGGTAAGAAGGGAATCAAGACCATCCTGGGAACTCCCACGGCGTCGCCACCGCGCTGGCTGAGTGTGAAAGAACCGGAAATTCTGCGGGTGGATGTGAATGGGGTCAGCCAGGAACATGGGTCGCGGCAACATGCCAGTCATTTTAGTCCGGTCTTCCGGGAAGCGAGCCGGAGGATTACCCAGGCTTTGGCGCGGCATTATGCGGGTCATCCTGAGGTGATAGGCTGGCAAACGGACAATGAATTCCACTGTCATTTTAGTGAGGATTACAGTCCGTCGGCGCAGGCGGCTTTTGTTGTTTTTTTGAAGGAGCGATATGCGGGGATTGACGCATTGAACAAAGCCTGGGGCACGGCGTTCTGGGCTCAGACCTATCGGAGTTTTGAGGAAGTTCCCCTGCCCCGTCCGGGCAAGCCGACCTATGTGAATCCTTCTCATCACCTGGATTATTATCGTTTTCTTTCCTGGGGAGTGACCCTGTTCCAGAGGGATCAGGTCGATATTTTGCGCGAGGCCAATCCGGCCTGGTTTGTCTTTCACAATGGCACTTTTGGCGGGATTGATTATCGGCATGACCTGGCAAGTGATTTGGATTTCCTGGCTTTTGATACGTATCCGCAGTTTACCCATGATGTGGTGGATAAGCCTGTAAATCACGCCTTCACGCTGGACCGGATGCGCAGTCATGCGGGGAATTTTCTGGTGCCGGAACATCAGTCGGGGGCGGGGGGGCAGGAACCTTATTTGCATGACACACCGGAGCCGGGGGAGATGCGTTGTGCGACCTGGACTTCCATCGCCCATGGTGCGGACGGGGTGTTGTATTTCCGTTGGCGGACCTGTCGGTTCGGGGCGGAGATTTATTGGCATGGTATTTTGGATCATGACAATGTGCCCCGGCGCCGATTGGAGGAGGCAACACAAATTGGGCGGGAGGTGAAGCTGGCGGAGGCGGATTTGTTGGGGACAAGTGTGCGGGCCGAGTTGGGGCTGGCCCTGGATGATTATGTGAGTGGCAGTGCGCATCGGACCTACAGCATGGGTTTGCCCGGATCGGATGCGGTGGCCTGGGACGTGCATGCTCATTTTTGGAAGCAGGGTTATTTGACGGGTGCGGCGCATCCTTCGGATGATTTGTCAGGCTTCAAGTTGTATGTTCTGCCGCATTTGGTGGTGGTGGTGGATCCCGCCTGGGTTTCGAATTTGGAAAGTTACGTGCGGGGCGGTGGGATTTTGGTGGTGGGAGCACGGAGCGGCTGCCGGAACACTGACAACCAAGCCCCGGCGGAGTCTCTGCCCGGTGTGCTGGCTTCCCTCTGCGGTGTCACCGTAGAGGAATACGGGCGTCAAAACGAACGG
>JAAUTS010000101.1 GCA_012031345.1 Blastochloris sp.
AATGAAGCCACCCTGCAAGAGGCCCGTCATGAGTTGCTTAAACTTCAACAGGCGATCCCGAAAACCGCGCTCTCTGGCAAAGGTTCATCGACCTTTCCAAAGTCGAGATTCAAACCATTTACGACCGACTCGGCATCCACTTCGATCACACCCTGGGTGAAAGTTTCTACAACGACATGCTGGCCGGTGTCGTTAGTGAGTTGATGCAAAAAGGAATCGCCCGGGAAAGCGAAGGGGCAGTGGCGGTATTTTCCGATCGCAGCTTGCCAGTGAAGGAAGATCCCTTTCTGGTGCTGGAAAAAGGAGGCGACAGCAAGGACGCGCCCTTTCTCATTCAGAAGTCAGACGGAGCCCATCTTTACGGCACCACGGATTTGGCCACCATCAAATATCGGGTGGAAAACTTCGGGGTACAACGCTGTCTTTACGTGACCGACGCACGTCAACAACAACACTTCAACCAACTCTTTGCCACCGTTCGACGTTGGGGGCTTAAGGTGGAATTGGAGCATGTCTGGTTCGGCACCATTCTCGGTCCGGATAAAACCCCGATCAAAACCCGTGAGGGCAAGCCGATCAAACTCAAGGCTCTGCTGGATGAAGCCGAACAGCGCGCCTTGGCTATTATTCAGGAAAAACGTCCGGAGCTACCCCTTGAGCAACAGAAGGAAGTGGCCCGCGTCGTTGGTCTCGGCGCTTTGAAGTATGCCGATCAAGCCCAGAATCGAAATCTCGATTACGTTTTTGATTGGGACAAAATGCTGGCTTTTGACGGCAACACCGCGCCCTACCTCATCAATGCCTACGTCCGCACCCGTTCCCTCCTCCGCAAAGCCGGCGCGGCAGATCCCGCTCTACCGCTGACGCTGGAGCACGAGGTGGAGCTGGAACTGGCCCGCAAACTCCTGGCCTATGGCGATGTCCTGCCCACGGTCTGCCAGGAATATCGTCCCCATCTTCTTTGCAGTTATCTCTACGAGACCGCCGCGTTGTTTCACCGATTTTTTGAACACTGCCCCGTTCTGCGGGCGGAAACGGATGGCTTAAAAAATTCCCGCCTCGCCCTGAGTCAACTTTGTGGCGATGTCCTGAAATCCGGCCTCTGGCATCTCGGAATCGAAACCGTGGAAGAAATGTAGGCCTCAGCTATCAGCAGACCGTGCATCAAGAATCCTTCCTGCAAGATCCGCGTGACTTTAAAAATCTCCTTGCTTCCCGTCTCTGGCTGATGTTGTCTTAAACATGGCAGCACAACCTCCTCCCATTCCTTCGAATCCTGTCTCAGATTCAGATTTCTATCTTCCCGCCTCCTTGTTCTTTTCCTCAGCTTCCCGCGAGGCCCTGACCTATGACGACGTGACCCTGGCCACGAACTATTCCGAAGTTCTCCCACGTCAGGCCAAGCTGGATGTCAACCTCTCCCCTTCCCTGACCCTGCACCTCCCCATCATCTCCGCAGACATGGACACCGTGACTGAGGCGGAAATGGCCATCGGCATGGCACTCAACGGCGGCATGGGCCTGATCCACTACAACATGACCGGGAAGCAACAGGTCAAACAAGTCGCCCGCGTGAAAAACCACGTCCACGGATTGATTCAGGACCCCATCACCGTCCGTCCTGAACACAGCATCGGCGATGTTCTGGCCATGGTGGAACAAAAGGATTTCGGTTTCCGCACCTTCCCCGTCGTCACGGAGCAGGGCATCCTCGTCGGACTTCTCTCCGGGCGTGTGGTCAAACCGCGTTATGCCGCGCACTCCGTCATCCAAGCCATGACTCCCCGCTCCGAAGTTTTCACCATACAAGAATCCGCCCTCTCCGGTGATCCAGTCAAAGCCGCCGATCTCTTCTTCAGTCAACACATGGGCATCAATAAATTGCTCGTCGTGGATCAGGAAGATCATCTGCGCGGACTCTTTACGCTGAGTGACATCGAGCGCATTACCGAAGAGGCTAGTGCCCACACCCGACCAGCGCGGGATACGAACTTCCGCCTGCTTTGCGGAGCCGCCATCACGGCCATCCGTCATGCGGACGGTATTCTGGATCGTGATGCGATACTCTCCCATGTCTCAGCACTGCTGGAGGAAGGTCTCGACGCCGTGGCGGTCTCCACCGCTCATGGTCACAGCGCCGGGGTTGGGGAATGTGTTCAACTCATTCGCAAGGAATTCCCCGCCTTGACCATCATCGCTGGAAACGTCACCAGCTCGGAAGGTGTCGAGTTTTTAGCCAAGGCCGGAGCCAACGCCATCAAAGTCGGCCAGGGTCCAGGATCCATCTGCACCACACGTATCGTCGCCGGAGTCGGCATCCCTCAGTTGACCGCCCTTTACGTCGCCTCTCAAGCGGCTGCGCGGCTCGGCGTCTCCATCCTGGCAGATGGAGGAATCAGTAAATCCGGTGACATGGTCAAAGCTCTGACCTTGGCAGATGCCGTGATCTGCGGCGGGCTCCTGGCCGGATGCCGTGAAGCCCCCGGCAAAATCATCGAGATCAACGGCAAGCTCTATAAGGAATATCGCGGCATGGGCAGCCTGGAAGCCATGAAGGCAGGTTCCGCTGCCCGTTATGGTCACGAGAAAAAAGACGCCCAACGCAAAGTGGCCGCAGAGGGAGTGGAAGCTTTGAAGGAAGTCTCCGGCTCCCTCGACCAAACTCTGGGTCAGATGGCCGGCGGTATTCAAAGCGGCATGGGTTACCTCGGTGCCCGGGATTTGACGGAACTGAAACAAAAAGCGCGCTACATCCGCGTCAGCCCTGCCGGACAACGGGAAGCCTCTCCCCACGATGTGATCGAAGTCAAGACGACCAAAGATAACGGATAACACATGCCCAAGCACAGGCTTTGACAAGGACTCGGCCCGGTCTATTTTGGAGTCATGCGCATTACCTACTACGGACATTCCTGTTTCAGCGTCGAGTTGGGATCTCATCGCCTCCTCTTCGATCCCTTCATTAGCCCAAATCCCTTGGCTTCCAAAATTGATTTAAAATCCATCCAGGCGGACACCATTTTCATCAGCCACGCTCACGAAGATCATTTGGCGGATGCCGTAGCACTGGCTCGTCAATGCGATGCCTTGGTGGTCAGTAACTGGGAGATCGTGCAATGGTTCGGGCGGCAGGGTTTCGAAAAACTGCAACCTTTGAATCACGGCGGCGGCTTTAACTTGGATCAACTCCACATCACCATGACCCAGGCCCTGCACTCCAGCTCTTTCCCGGATGGAAGTTATGGCGGCAACCCCTCGGGTTTTGTCATCCGCTCCCAGGAAGCCTCCTTCTACTACTCTGGAGACACGGGTCTTTTCAGTGATATAAAATTGATCCCGGAAAAAGGTAAACTTCACTTCGCCGCTCTGCCCATGGGCGACGTCTTCACCATGGGTCATGCCGATGCCGCCACCGCCGCCTCATGGCTCGGAGTCCCCAAAGTTCTGGGTCTGCACTACGACACCTTCCCCCCCCATCCAACTGGACAGAACGGCAGCCCGCGCCGCTTTTGAACTCAAGGGAATCGAACTGCTTTTGCCCGCCATTGGTCAAAGCATCGATCTCTAATTTTCCAGTCTCCTAAAAACAATGACCACCTCGCTCGAACCTTGTTCCGCCTACTTTGGCGGAGGCTGTTTCTGGTGTCTGGAAGCCCAGTTCCAGCATCTACCCGGAGTTCTCCAAGTCACCTCGGGATACGCCGGAGGTGCCCGGCCCAACCCCAGCTACGAACAGGTATGCAGTGGTGCCAGCGGCCATGCCGAAAATTTGTCAAAATCGACTACGACCCGACCATTTTGAGTTACACGACCCTCTTGGAAAAGTTTTGGATCTGCCACGACCCCACCACCTTGAATCGTCAAGGGAACGACATTGGCACCCAATACCGCTCCGTCATTTTTTATCTCAGCGAACAAGAAAAGCTCCTGGCCGAAAAATCCCGCGCCGAAGCTCAACCAGAGTTATCCCAACCCATCGTCACTGAGTTAAGTCCCCTCCCCAACTTTTACCCTGCCGAACCCTATCATCAGGACTACTATCGCAACAACCCCGGCAACGGCTACTGCCAATTCGTCGTCCGCCCCAAAGTAGAAAAGTTCCAAAAACACCTGAAAACCACAGCCCCAAGCTCCTGAAACAGAGCCCCAAGAAAGTTCGCCCAGAGCTAGCGAAGGCTGACTTATTCTGACGTAAGAAGATGTTGGCCGTCTGTGCCAGACAGCTCCCCCATCCCCCCCGGCGTCTGACACAGAGCTCACAGTAGGAAGAGTCTGATTAATGTGGAAATGCTCCAGGAAATTAACGAAAGCTGTAGGCCGCTTTTAAACGTCGTATTTTTGTAATTACGGCGTGTGCTTGCCGCGAGAGAGTTGGTCACTTTTTTCCAGAATTGATGCACAAAACGAACTGCTATTCAGTCATACTTGAAGATGCCCCGGCCTGGACTCGAACCAGGAACCAATTGATTAAGAGTCAACTGCTCTACCATTGAGCTACCGAGGCGGACATCCTGCTCAACGTCACGAGAGAAACTTTGAGCGGAGGAGGAACCTAGCGCAGTTTGACCCGGCTTGGCAAGTGTCAAACAGGGGCTTCGTCATCTTCGTAATGGGTCTTGCCCATGGACTCGGCGATGGATGGGGTCAGGCCCGGTTCTTTGTCGTTGTTGAACAAGGGCGATTCCTCTTTGCGGCTCAATTTGACCGAGACCAGCTTCGAGACCCCGTGCTCCTCCATGGTCACCCCGTAAAGCACATCCGCCGAGCTAATGGTGCGTTTGTTATGAGTAATGACACAGAACTGGGATTGACTGACAAAACGGTTCAGGATGCGGATGAACCGGTTGATGTTGGACTCATCCAGCGGCGCGTCCATTTCATCAAGGAAACAGAAGGGACTGGGCTTGACCATGTAGATGGAGAACATCAGCGCAACCGCTGTCATGGTCCGCTCCCCACCGGAGAGCAGCGTGATGGATTGCAATTGTTTGCCCGGCGGACGAGCCACGATGTCGATACCGCATTCCAGCGGATCTTCCGAGTCCTGGAGCACCAGGTCGGCCTTCCCTCCCCCGAAAATCTCCACAAACATTTCCGAGAAGTTTTTTTGAATCTTCTCAAAAGTTTCCGCAAACATGACACGAGTCGTCTGATTGATTTTGCGAATGGCTTCGTGCAGTTGATCCCGTGAACTGGTCAAATCCTGCTCCTGTTGCTGAAGGAAGTTGGCCCGCTGTTCCAACTCCTCATACTCGGTGATGGCCTCAACATTGACCGGACCCATACGATCGATCTTTTCCCGTAATTCCTCCACCTCCGTCGCCATGGCTCCCAATCCACCACCTCTTCCACCACGGGCTCGGCTTCCACCGATTTCTCAACATCGGAGGCTATCGGCCCGGCCTCGAC
Source organism: Blastochloris sp. (assembly GCA_012031345.1). Lineage (GTDB taxonomy): Bacteria > Verrucomicrobiota > Verrucomicrobiia > Methylacidiphilales > JAAUTS01 > JAAUTS01. The sequence goes on from JAAUTS010000101.1 coordinate 5,410, forward strand.
TTCCGGGGAAACGACAGCTTCCTCCACTGGCATCGACTCCGCCTCATTCAAAGCCTCGGCCAAGATCTCGGATGGCTCGGAGTTCTCCTCCTCAACCGCATCCACGTCCAGCTCTTGCGTGATAGGAATGTCTTCCACTGGAACAGGTGTCGCTGCAACGACAGGCTTGGGTTCCTCTGGCAAGGGCGGCTGGGGTTCACGGGTTAATTGAGTCAGATCGATTTGATAGGCTTGTTGAATGCGCTGGATCAAATGGTCCATCCGCATCTTCTGCTGGGCCACCGCCACTTCCTCCCGGCTATACTGACTTTGCAGTTCGGTGGCCTTCTTGCGATCTTCAGACACCGTGCTTTCGAGCTCCTGAACTTCCTCCAACTGCCGGGCGCGTGCGGAGAGTTGCAACTCCACTTCTTCCGCCAAAATAAGAGAACGCTGACGTGATTCCTCGATAACAGCTTCCGCCCGCAGGATGTTCTCACGGCTCTGGATCATCTTCGCATCGTAGTCCGCGATTTCCTGTTCCAATCGCAGCATCCCCTCCCCGAGTTCCCGCAGGCGATGCTCAATCACTTGTTTTTGCTGACCAATCGCCTCCAAACGCTGCTGCATGGAGGCTTCCTTGACCCGACACTCCGTGGTGGCCTGGGTCCATTTCTCGACCTCCCCGGTCAACTGATGCAGTTGCACCGTGAGCGATTCCTGTTCCTCCACCTTGCCCTGTCGCCCTGCTTCAAGCTCGGCGATGCGTCTTTCCAAATTTTGTGTCTCCTCCTGATCCGTTCCTCCCTGGACCTGCAGACTCTCGCGTTCCTGCAACACCGCCTTCAGTCGCCCCGTGGTTTCGTTCCGCTGCCGTTCCAAACCCTGAAGCTCGTAGCTGAGCGCGGAAAGTTTGCCGTCAATCTCCTGGCGATTTTTCAGCTCGAGCGAAAGGGCGTCCTCCAAAAGAGTGATGGCGGAACGTGTGGCCTCCAGTTTGGCCGTGGTCGCTGTCGCCGCCTGCTCCTGCGCGGGGAGTTGTCCCGTCAATACCTGCAATTCATTTTCCTGTTCCAACACGGAGCTGGAACGTCCCTGCCTGCGTCCGCGCTTTTGCCAACCTTCCCGGAACCAGATTTCGCCCTCCTTGGTCACCAGATGTTTTTCACGCCAACGACGACGCAAGGTTTCTGCCTCGGCTGGAGAATCCACCACTACAAATTCAAACAACACACGATCCACCAGTTTCTTCGCCCCTCCCCTCGCCTGCACAAACTGATCCGCGCTCGGCTTATCCAGAGAAGCCGCTGCCGTGGAACTCTGAGCCGGAGCGAATTCGGGCGAACCACAGGTGCCTGCACTTGAGAAGGAACACTTTGCTTCGCACCAAAAAAACGGCTCAGCAAACGTTGAATGGCATTCTCCTGCACCGGAGCGGGCGCTCTTGACGCGGCTTCCAACGCAGGCTCTGCACTCTTCGGTTTGGCAACAGAAACCGCCTGCGAACGTGCTTGGGGCTTGATAAAATCCGGGAGCTGGGAAACCTCTGCCAGCACGCCGGAGCCCATTTGATCCAGTTCGCGGGTCAACTCTTCCAAAATCTCCGGCGACTCCACCAGCACGGCCTCACAGGCCGCCCCGAGACAGGCTTCCACCATGCGCTCATAACCCGGCTCCACCTTGATGAAATCAAGCACCGTGCCGCTGACGCCCCGGCCCTTGAACTTTTCCAAAAGTTTCTTGGTCGTGTCGGAATAACCCGAACGTGCTTCGATGAATTTTTCCAGAGCCCGCATCTTGGCCTGCAACTGATCCAAATTTCCCTGGGCCAACTCCTGTTCCTTGCGCTCGGACTTCAGATTCTCCATCAACCTTTCGGACTGGGCCCGTTTCTCCACCAAGGCGGTCTCAAGTTGTGCCACGCGCTCCTGTTCCGCTGCAATCAAGCGGCTCAGAGCCTCACACTTCCGATCCAGCTCCTCACCCTGATCGCGAATCAGCTTTTCTTCCTCTTGAGACTTGTCCTTGCGCACACTGTGGTTGCGCTGTTGCAGATCGATCGCCGCCAAGCGTTGACGCGCGGCGTTCAACTCCTTGTCCATGGCAGACAATTCACTGTCATAACGCGCACGTTGTTTGAGATTTTCTGACACGGCCAACTTGCTCTGGTCGAGTTGCGCACGGAATCCCCCCAACTCCTCCAGCACGGCTCCCACCCCACCCTGACTTTCACGGTATTCCTGGTCGATGCTCTCCAACTGTTCCTGTTGGATGCGGTGTTTCTCCTGATGCGCGGCGATGTCCAACCGATTCCGCTCTTTCAAGGCCTCCAGCTCCACCAGACGCTGTTCATTGAAGGAAATTTCCTGACGCCCGCTCTGCACACTGTTTTCCGCTGTGGCCTTTTCCGATTCCAAATTGCGCAAGGTCAATTCAAGATTTTGCAGGTCGCTACGTTTTTGACGGAGTTCCTGCTCCCGCTTGTCCACCGCATCCCGGATGCCTTCAAACTCCAACTGCAGGGTCTGAACCAAACCTTCTCCGCTGTCCAGGCGATGTTTGATTTCTTTGTAATGATGCCAGGCCAAACGTGTGTCCAGATATTGCAGACGTTGATGCGTCTCCTTGTAACGCCGGGCCTTGGCGGCTTGACGTTGCAGCGAACCGATTTGGCGGGTGACTTCCTTGATGATGTCCGTCACGCGCAAAAGATTCGCCTCAGTCAGCTCCAACTTCCGCAGCGCTTCCTTTTTCTGCGACTTGAAGCGGGTGATTCCGGCGGCCTCCTCGAAGATGGCGCGACGATCCTCCGGTTTGGAGCTGAGGATTTGGTCAATTTTACCTTGCTCCATGATGGAGTAGGCCGAGCGACCGATCCCGGTGTCCATGAAAAGTTTGTGGATATCCTTCAACCGGCAGGGAGTTTTGTTGATCTCATACTCGCTGCGGCCATCCCGGAAAACCCGGCGGGAGATACGCACTTCATTGTAATCGACTGCCAACTCTTTTCGCAATCCGCAAAGGTTAGGGAAACCTCCGCCATGCCCAGAGGTTTGCGGCTGTCTGTTCCGCCGAAAATAACATCCTGCATCTGGCCGCCGCGCAAGGCCTTGGCTGAGGTCTCGCCCAAAACCCATCGGATGGAGTCCAACACATTGCTCTTGCCGCAACCATTGGGCCCGACGATGGCTGTCACCCCGGTATGAAAATTGATGATGGTGGGATCCGCGAACGACTTAAACCCGACCACTTCCAAAGACTTCAAATACATCCCCATGATTAAAGAAGATGAATCCGTGCTGACAAGGAAAACATACCACTAATGGTGTCTTTGCCTGAAAAAAAGACACAGGATATCCCTATTTTCCTGAAACCCCTTCCCGAAAAAGCTATTACCCCGAGGCGACCAAGAACTGGAGAGGGATTAAAAAAACCGTAAAAAAACCTGGGTTCAATGCGAGGGAGTCGAACGCTGAAAGGGTGGGCGGAGATGGATTCGAACCATCGAAGGCAAAGCCAGCAGATTTACAGTCTGCCCCATTTGGCCACTCTGGAATCCGCCCGAAAGTGTGTGAATGTAGGAGTTTCCGCATCATCCGTCAATGCAGGAGCATGACAATTTTATGCGCCCTGAAATTGAGCCAGGAATCGGAGATCGTTTTCGTTAAACAATCGCAAATCAGGAATCCCATGCAACATCAACGCGATGCGTTCCACGCCCATGCCGAAGGCAAAGCCGCGATACTTCTCAGGATCCAGGCCCACTTGGGTCAACACGGCCGGGTCCACCATGCCGCAGCCTGCAATCTCCAGCCATTTCTTGCCACGGACCGCATGACCTTTACGGGCCATGTCGATTTCGAAGCTAGGTTCAGTAAAAGGAAAGAAATGCGGACGGAAACGCACCACGGTGTCGTTCCCTAAAAGTTCCTTGAAGAAAAACTCCATCGTCCCCTTCAAGTCGCCCAGATTGGCCGACTCATCAATGACCAAGCCTTCCATTTGATGAAAGAAAATTCCATGGGTGGCATCGATTTCATCACGTCGATAACAACGCCCAGGCGCCACAATTTTAAAGGGCGGCTTGCCGCTTTCCATGGTGCGGATTTGCACGGTGGAAGTCTGGGTGCGGAGCAGAAGCCGGCCAAATTTGGGATGAGGCGGTAGATCCGCATAAAACGTGTCCTGTTCATTGCGGGCAGGATGGTCGGCGGGTGTGTTCAAGGCATCAAAATTATGATACTCCGTCTCCAACTCCGGCCCCTCGGCCAAGGCGAAGCCCATGCGTCGGAAAATTTGCACCATACGATCCATGGTCTGGTTGACCACATGACTCTGAGCGGGACGATGCGGGTAACCGGGGAGACTGGGATCCTCGGGCAGAACGGAGGCCACGGTTTCAAAGGACGCCTTTTTTTCCTCAAAAGCGGAGTTTACCACCGTCTTCACTTCATTGGCCGCCTTGCCCACTGCGGGGCGATCTTCCTTGGCCACATTTTTCATGCCCTCCAGAGCCAGAGGCAGTCGTCCTTGACGGCTCAGAAAGCGGATGCGCCACTCCTCCAGGGACGCCGCGTCGTTCACGGCGTTCAATTCAAGCAGTGCCTCGGATTTGATCTGGTTAAGCTGGTCAATCATGAGCTGGAGTCCCTAAACCAAAAACGCCGCAACCCCTGTTTGAACCGGAGACGGCGGCGTGTTGGGAAGAATCCTAAGCTGGGTCAATCAGGCTTGGAGGGTCTTCATGACCTGCTGGAAAGCCGCAGGTTCGTTGACCGCCAGCTCGGCCAGAATTTTCCGGTCGATTTCAATCTTGGCTCCCTTGAGAGCGGCGATGAATTTGCTGTAGGTCATGTTGTGCTCACGGACGGCAGCGTTGATGCGGGTGGTCCAGAGGGAACGGAAGGTGCGCTTGCGGGCTTTACGGTCACGGTAGGACCAGTAGTTCGCCTTCATGGTGGCGTCCTTGGCGTAACGGAAAAGTTTGCTGCGCCGTCCGCGGAATCCGCTGGCGCGATCGACTACCCGCTTACGGCGTTCGCGTGAGGCGGGGGCATTGGTGGCTCTTGGCATAATGGTGTCCTAAATGTTGGTTCGATGTCCTAAGGGACAAGCTGAAAAAAAGTGCCTCAGCTTCAGGAAAAAGGCAAGCAGACTTTCATGCGCTTGGTGTCGGCATGGGCCACCACTTCGCGGGAGGCTAGTTGGCGCTTGGTTTTGCGGTTTTTACTGGCGGCCAAGTGGCGGCGTCCTGCCTGGCTGCGCTTGAGTTTTCCCTTGGCCGTCAGGGTAAAACGTTTGGCCACGGCTTTCTTGGTCTTGGAACTGGGTCCTTTTCTCATAATTTCCTATTTGCGTTAATTGTCTTTATCGTCCCCTGAATCCTCAGAATCGTCGCCATCTTCCGTGGCGTCCTCACCTTCATATTCGATCGAATCATCCGTATATTTGCGGACTCTCTTTTTTAGGGGGATGGGAGTTAACATCAAATTGATGTTTCTGCCAACTAATTTCGGTTCGGCATCCGCCACCCCGACATGTTCCAGGTCTTTGCGGATACGCAGGACAATTTCCCGGCCCTTCTCCTGCTGCTGCATTTCCCGCCCGCGGAAGACCAACATCAGCTTCGCCTTCATGCCGCGGAACAGGAAGTCCTCCGCATGACGCATCTTGGTCATGTAGTCATGTTCATCAATGTTGATGTGGAACTTCAGTTCCTTGACCTTGGCCGCGTTGTTCTGTTTGCGCGCTTCCTTTTCCTTCTTGGACATCTCGTAACGGAACTTGCCGTAATCCAGAATTTTGCACACGGGGGGGCGGGCTTTAGGGCTGATCTCCACCAGATCCAGCCCGGCGCGACGGGCCTGGGCCAGGGCGTCGTTGGCGGATAGAATGCCGAAGGATTGGCCGTCCGGCCCGATGACTAAAACTTCTCGGGCGCGGATGCGGTTGTTGACTCGTAGCTGTTGGAATTGAATAGGTCGTCTCCTGTTGGGTTTATCGGGGTAAAATGGCACAGCCCATCCGGGAGGAAGGCTGGGAAGCAGGGAGCTGACCGCAGGGCTGGATCATCAGGACAAGGAAATGTTCGCTTGCTGTCCCAGGGAACAGATGCGAACCACCACGGTGCTGCCTACGAAAATCATTACACTATCAAAAGAGAACTCCGTCGATCAGGCAAGCGCAAACTACGAACCTTTTTTTATTCCAAAAAAAGAAGACCCGAACGACGACGCGCGAAACGGCCCTGACTGAGGTTGATTTTAGCGGGCTTCTCCCGATCCAACATGGCCCGGACCGCCTCAATGTCCGAAAAGTCCAGATCGCTCACTCCATTCGCCCGCAGCCATTGACGAAGTTGGCGACGTTGCCAGGCCACGGATTTTCCCCTCAACTCCGCGCAACGCAGTTCCTTCGCGGAATCGTCCGGGAGTTGCTCTTCCCAATGCAAATTTTCCTCCCGCAGAATCCCCTCCAGTCGCAGCAAAACCGGAACCGGATCGCGGCCACTCAACTTTTTTAAGTAAGGAATCAAACCCCGACGCACACGATTGCGAAGGTGGGCCGGGGACAGATTGCTCGCGTCCTCCCGCCAACTCAGCTTAAGAGAGCGGGCGATGGCCTTGAGTTCCATTTTCCGAAAAGCTAAAAAGGGCGCACCCAGATCAGCTCTCCCATTCGCTTCCTCTCCACCAGCGCCGTCAAGCCTTCCGGCCCCGCTCCCCGCAGCATCTGCATCAAAAAAGTTTCCACCACATCATCCCCATGATGGGCCAGCCAGATTTCCTGCAAATCCCACTTCCGGGCCTGCTGCTCAAAAAACTCCATCCGAGCCAGTCGTGCCGCCCCTTCCGTCCGGGGCAGACGGGGCGATAACTTTTTAAGCACCACCCGGCGCTGATGCACACGACACCAATCCCGGACCCAGGCGGCATCAGCCTCGCTCTCCTCAGCCCTCCAGCCGTGATTGACATGCAGCACCATGAACGGAACC
>JAAUTS010000010.1 GCA_012031345.1 Blastochloris sp.
CACAACCCTTGTTCGCCGCCTGTGGCAGATAAATCAGTTGCGTCATGTCTGCTGCCTCCCCCATGCTCCAGGCCCTGCGCTCCATCCGCTTCTTCAGATCCACTTCAGCGGCGTTATCCACCACCACCACCCCATGCAACCTTCGCGTCTGCCGGTCCAGCATCTCCAGCACCCGACACAACTCAGCTCCGCGACGATACGTCGCAATCACGGCCACCACGTTGGTTTCGCTTTTCTGCATTTAAAAAAATCCCTCGCGCACGCTCAACTCAGACAACCCCAGAAGTTTTCCCAGTGATTCCATAACAGAGAGTCGCGTCAATGAGTGCTCATCTAAAAACTAAGATGCCAAATCGCCCCGGAAATGCTCAACGAGTTCTCTGGCATAAGTCAGTGCCTTTTAGTCAATTTCCAAGGAAGGCTGAACCGCATCTCCACGGGCATAGGAGCCAAACAGATAAATTTTTTCCGGTTCCATACCACGCAGGAGACGGTCTGCGATCATCTGCACTTCAGAGGGTAGTGACAAGACAACCATGCATAAACTTAGCAGAGATTCGCACCTGCCATCAAGCCGATTAAACCCCTTGGCCAGTTACCAAAAACGGATCCACATGGTGTAAAAGTCTAATGCCTCAGACTTCTGAACTCTCTGCCCCATACATAGGAATCCTTTTCGTAGCGAAACGACCTTTCCACCGTATCTTCCGCTCATACCTTTTTTTTGTGGTCTGCCCCCTTTTCCGAAGCATCTCTGGGTCTTTCAACAAACACTCCAGCCGATCCGCTGTGGCCTCAGCATACCGCCCCGGAACCAGGAATCCGGGCTTGACTCGTCGGTTTTCATACCAGGTGCAGTCCATTTTCTACAACAGCACTATAAAATCCGGCGGAATTTTGCAGGCGATTTCTGTGACCATCGGATGTTACTACCATTAAATCAAAGGGAAGCAGGCGCTCCTCCCAGAGCATTCTCCATCAAGCATCCCGTATTTCTATCCTTCGCTTGAGATGCAAACGAAGAGGGAGATTTTTTGGCATGGGAAAATGATGAAGAAAGAAGATGGGGATCCGGTTCTTATGGTTCGACCAAGTGTAACGACGGGAATAGCTTGCGGAAGTCGTTCGGATTCCGAGTCAGTAAACCTTGGTGGCGTGAAGCGAAGGCACCGATGAGAATGTCGGCAATAGGTCGCTTGAGCGTCTTCTGGGATTGTCGTCTCTGCACTTGGAGCGTCCAAGCCCTACTGGCACAAAGGGTATCTGCCGCTGTCCAGTCTTTAAGGTGATCCACGCCGAGTTGAAAAAGGAATTCTTGCAAACCTTTTATCTGCCCGTGAAATGCGGGAGCCAACTCGATAAAGGTGACCGGGCAGACCAGCAATCCTTCGCCCAACTTTCTCCGCAGGAGGTTTTCAGAAGCGTCTGCGAAGGATGGATCATCCAAACCAATGTCCAGCAGAATGCAGGTGTCCACCACCCAGGCCATTAGTCGTGTTCCCCTTCTCGGAGGAGGTGCATCCAGTTGGCAGTGGTGTTTCGGCTTCCCTTTGTGAAACCGTTTCATAAATCCACGCATGGATTTTCCGCCCTGCGCACCCGAACGGCTAACCACCACCACGCGGCACTCGGTGTCAGAGATTAATTCCCACATTAGTGGTTGCCCTGGTCGCAGTCCCAACTTCTTACGAAGCGCAGCAGGCATAGAGACCTGACCTCTCTCGGTGAGGGTTGCAAGGGCCTTAGACATGAGATAAGGATATCATGTAAGCAAATCATGTCAATCAATCAAGCCGGGCTTCTGAATAGAGGCTGTCTTCGGCATAAAGCAGCAGATTGGCCTCCGGAAAATGATCCGCGACCATCCTCTTCGGTCAAGACTAGCAACTCGGAAATAGGGTCGTACGAGAGACCGGATTTTAACCTCATGGGCTTGGACTTGGTGCGATACTGATAGGTGCGTGGGAGAGGCATACAGAATGCGGGGATGAATTTCGTGCCTGGGCAAGGCGCGAACGAAGCGGCTATTCAATGAATAACCAAAGAGAGAGCAACACCGTCCAGGCGCGAAAGGCACCGCTCAGGTGTAGGCTATCCCACGCACCTTCGTGATGACTGTCACATCTCAGGTGACCCAATCGAATTCCTGCTCCAAGCAACCTCCGAAATCCTCGCCATCTTCGTCACCATCGTGTCCCGAGTGAGGAAAAGTTTTTAAAAAATGAACAGCTAAAATACTAAGACTCTGTAATGAGAAAACTCAGTCCCTCGTTCACGAATTCGATAAAATTTTAGCCTCTTGGTTTTTCAGCATATCCGTATTTTAGATTCTCAACTTGATGGTTTTTTATTCGCTGGAAAATCCTGCCTCATGTATCTTCAAACGAAGAGACCATGAAATGAACATCTATCTGGAACTCACCCAAGCCTTCAACCAGGGAAGATTAAGAGCCATCATTTGCTCCGGCCAGGCCGTCGTGCTGCACCGGCTCGCCATCATGAGCAAAGACGGGGATTGGATCCTTCGTGAAGATGAAGAGACTTTGACCCATGTGCTGTCCGTTTTGCAGGAGCGGGGCGCAACCTACCGCTTCGGAGCCCCGCTGGATCTCCGTTGGCTTCGTGGCGGATGGAGTTCTCATCTGGAGTTCCGAGACGAACCCTTGAGAGTGAGAACAGACTTTTTTACCCGGCCTCCCCGGCTGAGTCCTGCTGTTTTGAGTGAACTGTGGCAAACACAACAAAACTGCAATCCTCCCTTTGTCGGCCTGCGGGAACTGGCCGAACTCAAAAAAACAAACCGCGAAAAAGACTATGCTGTTATCGGCGAACTTGCCCGCAAGTTGATTTCCGTTGAGGATCAACTTCTCTATTCCAGAAGCGCAAGGATCTTCTGGAAATAAAGAAGCACCACCCCACGGCTTGGGAAAAAGCGGTAAACCGCCGGGAGGCCCTGCTTTTTGCCTCCAGTCTGGAGGATCTGGAAACCTCCTTAGATAAAGAAAGACGTCTGCTCATCAAACAAAACGAACTCCGGCTGGATCGCTATGAAAAAGCTTCCTCTGCCTGGGCCGGACTCTGGCCTCAAATCCAGGCCAGAACCAAAGGCATGTGCCTCACCGAAGCACATGTTATTCTGACAAAAGCGGCGGAGAATGTTTTACCCTATGAACCTTGAATCACCCCCCATTCAAGTCGGTCTTGCCCGTTCCGACTGCTTTCTAAGCGAAGAAGACCTTGATCTGATGCATCTAACCGATCAGGAATTGGAGGCCTGGTGGAATACCTGGTTGGAAGCAGCTCAAGTCACAAACGAGGAAGATGAATGTGAATACTCCCATGGTGTCTTTCGCCGCGCCCCCAAGTAGGGCATAGCCATGCTAAGACGGACCCATCCCACCGTCTTGTGAAGCCGAAGCTTTTAACAAAACCTTAAGCTAACGCCCGAAACCTTCAGCCATTTGCCTGTCCAATAGTCTTCTCGATCAATGAAATCAAGCCGGTAAGCTGATCTCGAAGGATGGCATAATCAAAAGCCACCTCGCACCTCACCCCAAGCTCCTTGGCCCAACCCAACTTAAAACTTTTAGGACAGCAAAACCGTCAGATCTACCTCGACCGCTACCTCTACTCAAAAAGCAATAATGTTCAGATTCAGTGGGTCATTCAGATGAATTAAGCTTGGATTTTAGCTATCCATGTTTAACATGTATCCATGCAAAAGATTCAGATTCTTTTTCCTGATCCGGTCATGTCCAAGTTGCGCTCCGTCTCCAGTTCTGAAGATCGCCCCGTCAGCGAAATCGTCCGGCGCGCAGTGGAACGTTATCTACAGCAGATACCAGCACCGCGACCAAAAAAGCGCCCCTTCCCTGTCTTTCAGGGAGGACCGATTCTGATCTCTGCAGAAAACCTGAAACAAGAAATTTACGCGGATGATTCTCTCCAGCCTTGATACCAACATCCTGGTTTACGCGGCCAATTCGGATTGCCCGGAACACCCCAAAGCTTTGGCTTTACTGGAATCCGCCCTGGAAAAACCTGAGGAATGGATTCTGGCGGACCAGGTACTATTTGAGTTTTATAAAGCCTTGAGAAACCCACGTATTTTCCAAAAACCCCTGGATACCCGTGCCGCCACCGACCGCATCCGCTTCCTCCGAGAAGAATCAGGTTTTCTATTTTGCTGCCACGATCTGGATCACTGGCCGCAGTTGGTTCCACAACTGGAAGAACCGGAATTTCCCTATCAACAAACTCATGATCTCCTCCTGGGAACGACGCTCAAGTGCCATGGAGTCAACCGGTTTTATACCCGCAATCTCAAGGATTTTGTCCGAATAGGATTCGATCAACTTATCAACCCCATCAATCCCTGACATCATAAAAAGGTGAAACACTGAAATCGTCTCCGGGCACCGGAGCTTCATGCGAAGACTCAAGGCGCAACTCGATTAAAAGGGGGCGACGGGGCTTCAAACGCTGAAATACTGAAAGTTTAAAAACGAGAATGAACAAAGAACTCCGACAGCGAGCCAAAACGATGCCTCGGCTATTGTTCGTTCCCACACCTGATTACCCGCCCTCTCCCGGACGCCTCGTCCGCAGCCTGCATCTTCTGTGTCCCTTCATCTTTGTTCCATACTCTTGATCTTTCAGTTTGTTGTCGATTACTCCATGAGCTAATCTCATAAAGCATGAGCCAGGAATGTTTATTATCCCGGATCACCTACGATCCGCTTTTGTTTGGAGGAAAGCCCGTTATCCGCGGCAGACCTTTGGCCGTGGAGCATGTTCTCGCTCAGCTCGCCGCTGGAGACACTGCGGAAACCCTGATCGAAGCTTACCCTTGGCTTGATAGAGAGGATATTCAAGCCAGCCTTGCCTATGCACAGAATGTGCTTTCTCACGAAAGATTTGTTCCGCTGGAAGTGCCCGCTGCCGCATGAAAATCCTTTTGGACACCTGCGTCTGGGGTGGTGTCAAACAGGAACTTCTGGCCGCTGGACACGATGTTCTCTGGATGGGAGATCTCCCACAGGATCCGGGTGATTCAGAAATCTTGATTCCGGACATTCCAAAATCTTCAGCATTTGATCCACCACATTCCCCACATACTCATAACATCTCACCACAGGTTTTCCTGAGGGATGAATATAAAAAAACTTCTGCACAGCCCAGCAGAATTCCCGTTGATAACGCTGATGCCAACACCCCCTAATATTGGTGGACCGAACCAAGGTCCTGACACATTTTAATCCCGCCTTTCATGTTCAGCTATTAGGTCCGCCAGCTCCAAAGAAAAACTATTCTTCGTGATCTTCCTCTGTGGAGAAACTTCAGGCACATATCGCATCACTTCTTGAGGTCTGTAGGGTAACTCTCCGATACGAAGGGACCCAGTTGCCCTCCACTTTGACCACCAGTATTCGGAAAATTCCTTAAGTGTGGTCCCTTGCCCGGTTCCAATATTTTCGATCAAAGGGCAACCGGGCTTCAAATCGGTTCGATATAATACTTCCACAAAACAAGCCGCTACGGATTCAACGGATATAAAGTCTCGTATTTGCTCACCCTTAGTCATGCAGAAATCCTCACCCGCACATGCAGCTTTGCGTAACGAGGGCCAGAGGCGACTCTCCGGCTCCCCCGGTCCAAAAACTTGAAAAATCCGACCAATCCACAACTCCACGATATGATGAACAGCCCAAGCTTGTAGAGCAACGCTCGCCGCTGCTTTCGATGCCGGGTAGGAGGTTGTTGGCTCCAACGGCGCGTCTGGAGGAATAAAATCATAACGCTCTCCCGATTTCCCGTATTCAAAGCAGGATCCCGCAACAACAAAACGTTTCACCCCGGCTTCAAGTGCCAGATCAAAAAGTCGTAATGTCGCGATAACATTCCAATAAAAACATCTTTCAAAGCTGTCATATGGTGGATTGGGCGTATGTGAGGCCAAATGAACCAAGACTCCACACCCAGACAAATCCCCCTTGGTTAACTCATCCAACGAACAGGTCACCCACTTAGGCTCCGCCAGAAGGGCAACTCGGGGCTTGCTTTCGACGGAGCGTCTGTGCGCCACCACCTTCCATCCCTTCATCAGAGATAGATTTACGAAATGACTTCCGACAAAACCACTCCCACCAGTAACAAAAATTTTCAAAATGAAGCCTCCATCCTAAAAGGTGACTTAAAATCTCCAAGTCCCGGTAGTGCTTTATCCCGATTCGATAACATCACATCATGAACACCCCAGTCGTAGCCAAAACTATTCCATTTAATCCCTGAATCATGCTCGGGGCTATGAACCTCCGAAGTTTTATAATGCATCAAACTTCCTTCCTCCAAAGCTAGGAAACCATGTGCAAAACCAGGTGGAATAAAAAGCAAGGCGGGGATGACGGCAGAAAGATGGAAACCTTCCGCTTGACCATACGTCGGCGATCCTATTCGTAAGTCAATAACTACATCATGCACAGAGCCAGCAAGACAGATTACAATTTTAAAATGATCCATGGGAGGCTTTTGAAAATGCATTCCACGTAGGACACCTTTTCGGGAGGTAGAATAAAATTCCTCACGCAGCGTAAATTCGATACCGTGTTCACGCAGTAAATGTTCATGATATGATTTTACAAAGTCTCCTCGATCATCTTCCAATCGATTGAGCAAACCATAAAAAAGGCCCTTTAATCTTGTAGGTCTGATATTCATTTTAAATGCGTTCAAGGTACACTTTCATCAACCACCATTTCCAAGGGCAAGATAGTCCCAAAAATAGATCTGATCTAGCCAGCCCAAGAATGCGCCGGACTTCACTCAGGCATCCAGTCTTCCGAGCCCGCCAGGCTCCCGCCAAAATAAACCTCCAAAAAACAAACGTCTTGCCCGAACAAGATCTTTCCCGGCAATGGCATTCCTTTCTGCACTCATCTCTCCCAAACGATGGATATTTTGCAAGGTTTCCAAACTGAACATACCTTGCGTCATAGCCCCGGCATGAATGGTATAAGCACTCAACAACTCCTTATGAAAATGTATGCCTCCATACGCTCCCAATCTTAACCACATCTCTAAATCCGCCGTTTCTTGAAAATCGGGACAAAACAATCCCAGTTCTTCATAACATTTGCGTCCAACAACCATTCCGGGAAAGCGCACAAACGAGGAATGCGTCAGCAACAAACACACCGCCTCTTCAGCAGTAGTCGATCTTGATCGGTGCCTCCCCCCGCGCCACAAGGGGACCTCAGATTCATTGACAGACTGCACGGAAAAGGCATGCACCTCCCGATTCAGGTTGGCTCGCTGCATTAGGTTTTTGATTTTCTTCTCCCAGCCAAGAAGCAGGTAGTCATCATCATGCAAAATCAAAATCACATCCCCTGTACTGCGCATGATGCCGACATTCCAATTTTCCACCATGCCCGTAGGTGGCTGATTGCGGAAATAACGCACCTCTTGCCAATCAAGTTTTTCAACCACCTCAAGACACCTGTCATCCAAGGAATTGTCTGTGACTACAACCTCCAGATCAAAGGGCACATTTTTAGTCTGAAAGACTGATCTAAGAGCTCTGCTTAACCACTCAGGTCGCTGCCTAGTGGGAATGATTACACTAAGTTTCACGGTGTCATCACCTGCTCTTTCCCACGGGGATAGATCACCGTCACCAACAATGGCACTCTCGCCCCGCTCAGACGGACAAAATGAACTACATGATCTGGAAATGCCTTCCCCAAATCCTGATTTATTGTCTCGTTGGCAAAAAAAATGGCATAGTCTATAGGTCTCCCATCATGAGGCATCACTTCAATCCATGATCTACCCTCAGGGGGACGACTTCCTAGTTGATCCCGCACAGCGTTATTCACCCAGACGACTCGCCCTTGCGGATCAGACAGTAGAACCCCTACTGGCAACCCGGCTAAAAGCTCTTTGGTTTGTGCCAGCATATCCTCCAGTTGGCATCGGAAGAGGCTGGCCAACAGTGCAATGACACCGCCCACACAGAATGTGCTTACTCGTATCATATACCGGATACGGTCTTCCATTACACTCCAATCAAAAGCCGGAATCGCCGCGAGACTGTAACCTACATAAAATAAAAATTATCCAAAATATTATAAAAATCACTCGGGGCGGAAAGCGTAGAGTAAGCCCAAAAAGTAATAAAATCCCGAACAGCGGAGCAAACGTAACCAGCGCATAAAATTGATCAAAAATATGAAAAAGAAACAATAGCACTAACGTCCATCCCAGTGCTTCTCCCAGACCCGTTCGCTTTTTCACCATGGAATCATGCTTCATATTTTCTCTCCATGGCATACCCTAAAGCCGCTCGCATTCCGCTGAATTGCTTTTCAATTGAACATTCCTTGAAAACTCCGATCTGATTTCCTCCCTCTCCAGTTGAATCAATATATTCCCAGCCGCCCACTGTGCTAATTGGTCACTCAACACTTCATGTGAATCTGCCACTAACGCGTTGACTCCATTCTTGAGATAGCTGATTTCTGGACTGTGACGATAAGGCAGATACTTGTCATCAATCGTGGCATATGGACATCCCATCGCTAGACTGTCCACCACGTTTAAACCAGCATAACCCATGCAAATCATCAGATCAGCAGCATAAATCCAAGCACAGCGCTGGGAAGCATCAAAAATCGGTCCCAACATGCGAACACGATCTGGCCACACTTGTAATGACTTGGTTAGAACCCCTTCTTTTTCTCCCCCACCAATAACAATCAAGTCAGGTGCAACTGGACTTTTGACCGTCCGCTTTAACAGTTCCGGAAGGTGCATTACTCCTTTCTCTTCGGTCAGTCTTCCCACATAAATCAAGGTTTTACGATTCAAACCCAGTCTCCTACGCACTGCCTCGCGACCTTCTCGTTCCAACAACTCGTATTGCTCCTTATATGCATTGGTATCCAATGTGTTCGGGGCAACAAAAAATTGTTCCTTTGGTCCTGTGAACCTCTCCACATCCCGCATACGTTCCTGACTGTAAAAAATCACGGCATCAGCCCAGTTCATCCACCAGAGTCGCACCCGGTCTTTCAATCCGAGTTTCGTACCTTTCCAACCATAGATCTGAAAACCATGCGTCCAGAACACCAATCCGAAACCCAGTAAGCGGCGCAGCAAAAACCACCACCACGTGCTCCAAAGTGAGAGCGACATCTCCGTGCAGACCACTCTGGGCCGCGTCCGCATGAGCTGAAATGTGGCCCCCAACCAGACAATGCTACTCTGTGTGCCTTTACGCCAGTCGATGGATGAGACCGCTTCCTGGTCTACCCCTTCCACACTCCTTAAATTACCGAGTGTCTTTCCAGAAAAAAGTAACTTGGTGCTACGCCAATCAGCCACCCTACGAAAAATTCCCTCCCGGTAAAAGGGAATGTACCTGTTGAGAAACACGACATCCCTTCGCTCCATGCCGAAGGCATCTGAATTCAACCACCGAATCACTTTAGAGAATTGCACCCTGACCAAAGAGTGAGCCCAACACAGAAAACCACGGTAGCGTGTGATCCTATCCTTAACTAGATTGAGCCTCGGATGCGTATGTTCAAACAAACGAATCATTTGCTCTAACCATACTTTTGTGCGCTGTGCCACATGAGTAACATCATATTTCGACGCTATTTCACGTGATTTCCGTCCCATGACCGCATTACGCTCAGCATCCAGAGCCAGTAGCAACGCTTCGGCAAATCCTTCAATATCCTCCGGGTCAATCTGGTACCCATTGACTCCATGTTCGACTAAGGTAGCTGAGGCCCCCACATAGCGGCTCACAACCAGAGGTAGCCCAGCAGCAGCTGCTTCATGCACCACAACACCGTAGCTGTCAAAACGTGATGCCAACACAAAGACATCACTTTTCTGATATTCCCGAACCAAGTCCATGGGCTGAAGAAAGTCTTGCACCCTCACACTGTCTATAAGCCCCAGATGCCTTGCCTCCTTCTTCACCTGCTCTCATGATTGCCCGCCCCTACCAGCATCAA
The DNA here is from genome assembly GCA_012031345.1 of Blastochloris sp. Classification (GTDB taxonomy): domain Bacteria; phylum Verrucomicrobiota; class Verrucomicrobiia; order Methylacidiphilales; family JAAUTS01; genus JAAUTS01. The sequence continues at coordinate 10,029 of JAAUTS010000010.1, forward strand.
TTCCACCTCTGGACGGTAATTCCTCACCCGCACCAGAGCTTTTAACAATAAATCAACGCCCTTCCTCTGAATCAAACTGCCCACTTGGATCAAACGTCGGGGTTGCTGTGCCGAAGGACGAACAGATTCATAAAAATGTGTTGTCACCGCATGGGGTGCCAAAAGAGCGGGCTTTTGTCTTGAACGTCCCTCATCCCAAGCGTCTTGCGTCCGAGCCAACAGCCCCTCCACACTTTCATTAACTAGATTATGAACCCAGCGTTGCAGCTGATTTAAATGCCTCTTCAACACGGGTCCCACATCGGTCGTCACCACACAGGGCCGCCCCGCCGCCTTTGGCCATAGCAACCCACTCAGCACCACATAAGGCGAATATTCCTGAATGACTACCAAAGCCGGTCGGCGCGTTTCAACTCCTCCCAAAGCTGCCTCGGTGGCCAGATGGTTCCCCACCAATGGCGGCGGGGTAACGGTGGAATCACTTTCAAGTCCGCCTCCCTCAAGGGCCGGTCCTCTTGCTTCCACGGATGCAAATCATCGCCCAACAACCCTCCGCTCAGAACGGTCAGATTCCCGTTCGGCTTCCAAGTTATCGCCAGATGATCCAACGCCTCCATCCAATAAGGCGTCAACTCACGCATCACCACGACGATATCCTGTCTTCCCTTGCTATCGGCCATGGTCAACGTCCCATCCAGATTTTGAGATACGGGCTGATAAAGCGCAGCACTCCAAGCCATCCTTCATTCCGCCGGGTGTAGATCCACCATTCTTTGGGCGGCAAACCTTTCGGGCTCAATACCTTTGCCCAACGTTCGCTCCGGTTCAGTGTCCGATCCCGCCATGTGCCACGTTCGCTGTTTTCCTCACAATGAGCTACCGCAGAGGCTGTCTGCCGTAAGGCGATGCCATGGCGTCCGGCTTCCAAACCGTAATCAAAATCTCCCATCGCATGGGTGAAGGCTCCGTGAAACATTCCCATCTCCTGGAACACCGCACGCGGCACCAGCGCACAATTCGCATTCATCGTCGTGCACTCCTCCACCCGGCCTTTCGCTTCGACCCGCTCCCGCCCCCGTTTCCGCCAACCTCCATAGACCTGACGCCCGCTGCGGGGATCTGTCACCGCGCCCACGGCAATAACGCGCACTCCCGGCTTTGGCAGCATAGCCAGAAGCATAGCCAGAGCCTCAGACTCCATCACCGTGTCATCATTAGCCAACCAATAGTAGTCCGGATCGGTGGCCGCTGCGGCTCCCAGGCTTTTCGCATCCCCTGATTCCAAAAAAGATTTCCGTTCCCCTTTAAGATCGTGGCTCCAGACCAGACCGCCAGTACCGCCTCCCCTGTGCCATCTGTGCTCCCGTCATCTGTCATGAAGAGCTCGAGACGGATTCCGTCCACCCCGCGCTGGCTTAAAATGGATTCCAAGCACTTCCGTGTTTTTTCGCGTCGATTGTGACAAGTCATCACCACCGCCACCCGAAGCGGCTCCACTTTGGGAGGGACTACGACATCATTCATTTGCTTAGGTCTTGCGCAACACCTGCATCACGGCTGATGTTTGCATACACCGACTCATAATGATCCACCATCCTTTGGAACGAAAATTCCTTGCCAGCCCTTTCTCTTCCGTTGTTTCCCAATTCCATGCGCATCCCCGGATCTCGAGCTAAACTTAGCAGTGCTCCGGCCATTTCATCAATGTTTTCCACATCCACCAAAAGACCGGCATTTCCCACCACATATGCTACCCCCCCGGCATTCCGCCCACCCACAACCGGAACCCCCAATGCCATCGCTTCCAGTGGAGCCATACCAAAAGACTCTTCGCGTGAAGGATGAAAAAGCACATCTGTCTCCTCAGCCAGGATGCGTTGAATTTCAGCCTGCGGCTTGCGCCCGAGAAACCTCACGTTTGCCGCCAAACCCTGCTCCCTGGCCCAGGCTCCCGCCCCGCTATCCTCATAACCCGTCCCCAACATCGTCAACCTAGAGTCGGGATTTTTCATAACAACCCCAGCCCAGGCTCTCAGCGCCTTCTGACCATTCTTACGTCTGCTGAAACCTTCCAAGACGGTCGTTGCCCGAAAAGTCCCCGACTTGTCCCCTTCCTTTTCCACCAGTTTTTTCTTTCCCTTCCCGAACTCTGACCAGGCCTCATCAATCCCATTGGCTACCACCCAAGACTTCGAACGGGGTCGTAAAGTGCGCTGAATATGTTCTAAGCAATAAGGGGAAACCGAAGTGAGATACCTGGCCTGACGGATGACTTTCATCGCCAGAAGTGCCCGTGCCGTCCAGACGGCCCTCCCCGCCCCCAAAAAAAAATGCCGTAAAATCGCAAACGGAGAATCATGCGCCGTCACCAGAACGGGCAAACCACTGTCCTGAGCTGATGCCGCAAACTCATAAGTCCAGTGAGCATGAATCAAGTCACAGCCACTCTCCCTCATCAAAGGCCGGAGAAGCTGGCGCTCACGTGCGTAGAAATCGTAAGGTGCCCGCTGCACCCGCAGGGGCACCACCCACACGCGCAACTTTCCCCCCTCAAAGAATTCCGTGGAACTTACGGTATAACTCCCACAAAAAACAGTAACCTCATGTCCACGTCGCATCAATTCTGCCGCCAACTGCCCCACCAACGGAAAAGAATACGTTGAAGGTAGTGCCACCCCTACTGGCAGATGTTCCCTCAGCGGATCAAGCCATACAGGGCCAGTAATTCCCAGTCGCATAGGATCCAACAGCATGACAACACTTTGCTTTTGGGAAACTCCTAAATGCTGAACATTAAAAAAACCTTGTGCCACCCCTGAACGCAGCTCATCGTATCCACCTGTGCTTCATAAGATTCTGACCAAAATCAGCAACCTCTGCGAAATACTTCAATTACCCGGTGGACTCTTTCTTAAACTAAAGGAACCCTCCTATAGCCGTTCGGATCTGAACGTATGCCATCTCCTCAAAAAGGCCGGAATTCAGCCCGCCAGCATCCTTGATGTGGGAGCAAACATCGGTCAATTTGCGGTTTCCGCCGCCAACACCTGGCCTTACGCGGTGATCCACTCTTACGAGCCTGGCCCCCAAGCTTTTTCCCAACTTCAACTTGCCGCCAACCGCTACTCCAGGATTCAAACTCATCCCATAGCCCTTGGTGAACAAAAGGGAACCACCTCCCTCCATGTGACTTCCCAGAGCCAGTCCAGTTCCCTTCTCCAACTCCACCATAACCACGTGAACACCTACCCCCATATCCACGAAACCTCGGTGTCACAGTGCCCGTCTCCACACTTGAAGAAGAATCCTACATCACCAGCCTACCGGAGCCACGCTTGCTCAAGCTCGATGTCCAGGGCTATGAAGCCCAAGTCCTGCGGGGGGGCGGAAAAACACTGGCCCTATTCCAGTGGATTCTGCTCGAAACATCCACCAAGCCCATGTACCTAGGGGAAACTTTATTTGAAGATTTGGTCGCTCTGCTGAAATCCCAAGGCTTTGCCTTTAACACACCCGTTCACATCCACCTGTCTGAAACTGGTGCCATAGGCCAGTTTGATGCGATCTTTGTAAAATGCTGAAATAACTACATGAGGATTAATGAAGAGTTACGACAGAGGTGCAAAGCATACGCTTCTACTATTGTGCGGTTTTACTGTTGGTTGCCGACGAAGAGGAAAGAAGTCGAAGTCTTGGGGCACCAGCTCTTGCGAGCAGGCACGTCAGTAGCGGCTCACAGTCGCGAGGCATCTCGGACAAGATCAGATGCGGAGTTTTGCTCCAAACTCGACGGGCTACTTCAAGAAGCGGACGAAAGTCAACTCTGGCTGGAATTGCTCCGCGACGACTGCTACATATCAGGCGACCAGATCGACTTCCTTATCAAAGAAACCTCAGAACTCATCGCCATTTTCGTAACAATTGTCTCCCGAGTCCGCAAGAAACTCTGAAAAAGCTAAAACTCTGAAAGCTGAAATTCCGAAATGAACCCCATAACTTGCAAATTTTTATGCGTTTTAGATTTTTAGCTTCTCAGTATTTCAGTGTTTCAGCTTTTTTAATATCCCTGTTTGCGCATTATGAGCCCTATTTCCATAGAAACTATTCAATCTCTGCTTATTGACATACGTGGAGAACGCGTGCTGCTTGACAGTGACGTTGCACGCATCTACGGAGTGGACACAAAAAGGATTAACGAAGCGGTAAAGAACAACCCCGAAAAGTTTCCGAATGGGTATATAGTCCACGTAACCAAGCTTGAATGGGAGGATTTGAAGTCGAAATTTTCGACTTCAAATCGAGGTGGTAAGGTGAAGCTCCCGGCTGCTTTCCCGGAGCGAGGACTCTACATGCTGGCCACAATCCTGAAAAGCGCACAGGCAACCCAGGCAACATTTGCCATTATCGAAACTTTCACCAAAATCCGAGAGCTCTCCTCAACTATCAAGGAATTGTCTGTTGTCAAAGACGAAGGGAAGCAAAAATCGCTCATGCAGCAAAGCGGCGAAATCGTCGCAGATATTTTCGATGAAGGATTGCAAACAAGCGATACCGAAACTTCCGTCGAGCTCAACTTTGCCGTCCTCAAGTTTAAGCACACCGTCAAACGCAAAAAATAATCCGACCTCCCCTCACTTCTCAGCCTTCACAATCCCTTTTCATTTTTCAGCTTCTCAGCATTTCAGTGTTTCAGCTTTTTAGAACATGTCCCTCCGCCGTCAAACCCTCTGGTCGATGCTGCCGATTTTGCTGACTTCGGTCATCAGCATTGTCAGCGTGCCGATTTATTTTCGGGTTCTCGGTGCCGAGATGTATGCCCTGTGGTTTTATGTGGGAACATTAACCGGAGCCTTCGGTTTCATGGATCTGGGAATCGGCGTCGCGGTAGGTCGCTACATGGGGGTGGCGATGGGAGCCAGTGACGATCAAGCCGTGCGTGAGTATTGGTCCACAGGCCATGTGATTGCACTACCTTTCCTTATCTTCTTCGCTGTAATTTTCGGTATTCTCGGAACGATTTGGGGCCCCCTTTGGTTTAACGTCCCTGCTGAACAGGCCTCCATCCTGCGCTGGGCCATGCTCTTTGGTGGAATCTCATTGTTCCTGAATTACTACGGCCAGATGTGGAATATTCTGGCCCAGGCACATTTGGACTTTAAGTATCTTTCTCTCCTCCGCTCGGTGTTTTCACTGGCCAGTACCGGCGGGGCCTTAGCCGTCGCCTTGATTGTTCCAAATGTTGCCGTCATTGTTGCGTTCACCACCCTGCTGGCAGCGATCCAATTTTTCCTGTTGCTGCATCGAGGAAGTTATCAATACAAACTCCCAGTTACTCTCAGCGAATCCAGAAAAAGCAGATTTATTGAAATGCTTCCCTACACACTGAAAACATTCGGTCAGCTCATTGCCTCTTCCGTGCTGGGTTCGCTGGATCGATTATTTCTGGGGCGCGTTGCCCCGGCAGTGGATTTTGCCGCTTTCAATGTCGCCATGAATATAGGAGGTCGCATCAGTGGACTTAGTGTTGCGATTATGGGGCCAGTATTCCACAATACTACTCGCGGGATTGGTGGCGACATTGCACGTAATCCTAATAGTATCTATCGAGAAAGCTTCGAACTTATGTTCCCGTGGTATTCGTTGGTCATTATTGGAGCTTTTTTTGGTCAGAGCCAGTCACTGAGATCTGGCTCGGCAGTAAATATGGGGCTACAGTAGGCGAAGTATTCCCATGGATAATAGCTGCATTTTGTATTAATTCGATTTCCAATATTTCCGTCTCCCAAACCGCTGGTCTTAATCGAGTCGGAACTCTCCTAATCTTCCAGACTTTTGCATCATTACTATCCCTTTTCGGGGCGGCTGTTGGCTGGTATATCGATCAGCTACATGGAGCTGCTATAGGTTTTGCCCTAAGCCGTTTAATTTGGATTTTTCAAGACGCCTTAGTTAGAAAATGGGTACATATTGATATTTTCGAATATTTTCACGTTGTTCCCCTGCTATCAATACAGCTAATTACAATCTGGATTTTTTGGTTCACTAGTATTATTTTTACATTAGATTCAAAGATGCAATTTATACTAGCTCTCACCTCCGGGGTAGCCTCTGGAGTCATTACGCTCTATTCTCAAAATCAGGCAAAATCAAAATTATAATTTTATGGGTGATTACCTATCTAGTATTTACAAAGAAATGGGAGACAATCTTATCGTCACCCAAGAGCACTTCGATATCGACTCAAGGTTTTTTTGCTAGATAAAGTTATCTCTAACCAGAAACCCGGAAGGCTTTTAGATTTAGGGTGCGGCCAAGGTTCTCTGTTATTGCGCTTCAAAGACTACCATAGTTGCTTTGGTTGCGAGTTTGACTCTAGAGCAAGATCACACGCTATTTCAAATGGACTAAACAATATTGAATTTATTGATTTAAACAGTGCCAATACTCTGCCATTCGAAGGAATGTTTGATATTATTGTATGCAGTGAAGTTTGCGAGCACTTACTCAATCCTAGGAATGCAGTGCGATTAGTTCGTTCAAGTATTTCAAGTAACGGGATTTTTATCCTTACAGTTCCCAACGCAGTTCCAATGATGACTCGCTTAAAATCCTTGTTTGGCAAGAACTCAGATTGGTTACACTATCCTAGCGCAGACACCGAGCAAACAGGGCACATCCGGTTTTACACTGTTAATAGTCTGCGCAAGCTGCTAGGCGAAGAGGGTTTCAAGGTAGATCTTCTCACCGGAGTATCTTGGAGAATGAATGGGAAAATTTGGTCAAGATTATACTACTGGATTAGTCGTATTCTCCGAAAAGATCCCGCATTATTTGGAAGAAAAATTGACAGTCTGCTCTCCAATCTTTTTCCTGGTCTCTCTCCTGGCTTATTTTTAATTGCTAGACCATGCCATATATAAAATTATATTGTCGCTACTTTAATCAAGCTACTTAATCTATTTCTCAAAAGCAATGGGCTCTTCACCTTCATTCCTTGATGCTGCCATTCTTCCTTTGATACGAGGAACCAGAATTCTGGACATTGGGTGCGGTTGGGGCCGTTGGGGTTGCCTTCTACGAACAAATTACTTTGAATGGGGCATTAATAATTTTCCCCTAGTCACCGGCATGGATGGGGATGAGTCCTGTGTAAATGCATGCAAACAACTTGGTGTGTATGATAAGGTTTATTGTCAAATGTTTCCATGTGTATTAAAGGAAAAAAGTTTCGACACGGTTTTGGCTTCAGAAATTATTGAACATTTAACTACGGACCAAGTGCACTTATTCCTCGCGGAATGCGAAAAAGCCGCACGCTATCGAGTTATCATTACGACACCAAACTTTCAATGCATACGAGGAGGGAGTCAGGGACCTTTGGGATATAACGAACTCGATCATCACCAGTGCTTTGTAAGCCAAACAGACTTAAAAAAGCGAGGATATACCATACTCGGGGCGGGCTTTTCTGCTAGAAGCTACCTACCAGCTCGCTTTTTAGCTCGTTTCCTTAAACTCTTGGGATTTCAAGACTGGAAAGCACTATCCTCTCTTTCCATAGCATTCCCCAAGTTGGCTCACACTACTATTGCATTCAAAGACACAGAAAATTGCCCACTCCCAGAAGTTGATCACTATCGCCTTTAGCACCTTTCTTGCAAACCGTCGTGAATATGGTAATTCTCACCAATGAGTTGAACCTGGGTGGCACTGAGAAAGCGGCCAGTCTCTGGGCGGGCTATCTGGCGCAAGCCGACCATCGGGTTACTTACCTCTCATTAGCCGATGGCCCACGCCGTGCCGATCTCGATAAACGTAATATCCCTACCAGCATCATTTCCGATCCCTGTCGGGCCGAAGTAGTATCCGAAGCCATCCAAGATGCGGATGTGATCCATGCCCACGCTCCCGGCTTTGCCCACCGAGGCGACGTCCTTGGGGCGGCACTTAAACTGCTGCGGCACAAGATTCCAGTCGTGCAAACCAATATCTTCGGGCAACTCCGCAATCCCGCCGAGAACGAATGGACGAACTTCCGCCTTTTTATTTCATGGACTAGTTGCGTTCAAGCCGCCCGCCGTGCGGGGCGCAAATTGGATCTTGAGTTTTTCCGCCGCCAATCGGTCGCTGTATATCCAATGGAAGATCCAATCACTGTAACGCTGAAAGCTGAAACGCTGAAACACGAAGGCCGTCAACTGCGGAATGCCCTAGGAATTCAGCTAAATCATGTGCTTTTCGGCAGGTTCTCCCGACCGGAACCGAACAAATGGACACCGCTGATTCTTGATGCCTTCCTCGCCGCGTACCGCAAAAATCCCAACATCCGACTCCTCCTCCGCGAACCCCCCCCTCCGTCGCACAAGAACTCCTCTCCTCCGGCATCGCGACTTGGGCACAAGATTTTCAGCTTTCAGCATCTCAGCTTTTCAGCTTTTCAGTTTTTCTTCTACCCGCCACCGCCAATCCCGAAGAACTCATGATCAGTCAGATGGCCTGCGATGTCATCCTCCACACTTCCAGCATCGGGGAAAGTTTTGGCTACGGCCTTGCCGAGCCGATGGCCCTTGGCAAGCCAGTCATCACCAACTCGGTGCCTTGGCACGATCAGGCCCAGATCGAACTTGTGAGGCATGGGGAATGCGGGCTGATTGCCAGCACGCTGCCCAGCATGAAGGCCGCGATTCTTCGAATGGCGGAGAATGAGGAGTGGCGCGTCAAGTGTGGCGAGTTGGCTCGGGAACACATCCTGAAGGTTGCCAATCCCAGCGAATCAACCAACCGTTTGGAGATGGCTATGAAATGCGCCATTGAAGGCTTAGATAATCCGCACGCCGAACAGGATCTTGAAAAAGCTCTTCAAACTGGCAAATACCTCGACAAGCACCAATGGGGGCATTGCCTAGGAGAACAGTGGTGGTTGCGCTCCAGATACTTCAAAGTAACCTGCTCGCGATACAAAAACAGAAGGAAATAAAATTTCCATCCACTGAACCCCCGATTCTTTATGCCGTCATACAATCCACAAACATGCAACATCTGCGGTTCCAATGCGTGGAAGCAGGTATTTCACTTCGATGAATTCTCAGGGCGTGGCTCTACATATTCCAAGGTCAGTGTGATACAATGCAAGAAATGTGGGGTGCGCCGCCGCATGCCCGGAATTACTGACGACTACGAAGAGGAATATCACCAGCCGTATTCTGAACAAGGTAAAGCCATTCATGCTCACACCCTGAGACACTTCGCCGATCTGATGAAGTACAAGTTCGCGGGCTTTAAATCCGGACAAGAGACATTTTTAGATGTCGGATGTTCGACCGGTAGGGTTCTTGAGCTCGCTAAAACAATGGGATTTGTCACCACGGGACTGGATTATTCCAAATGGGCGTGCGACTGTTGTACGAAACTTGGACATGAAGTGCGTTGTGGATCGCTTGAAGGAGCGTGGCCGGAATCAGGGATTTTTGACGTTATCCATTCCAGCCATACTATCGAGCACGTGCCCGATCCCGTAGTGTATATAAGCGAATTCCGCCGATTACTCAAGCCCGACGGGTTCCTCATGCTGGCCTTCCCGAACTATTTATCCTTACCTAGATTCTACTGGGGCGCCAAGTGGCCCATTTGGTGCCTGGATTCCCATCTTTGGCAATTCACGCTGGGTCAAATAGAAAGTCTACTTCGAATAAACGGCTTCCAAATCGTCGAGAGCAAAGCTCTCCACGGCTATAAAATCAGAAATCCTCTTTTGCGCTACGCGTTTGATCTTTCAGAACTGTTGCGGCTCGGGGACGGTGCTCAAATATTGGCCAAGCCGTCGGAGTAACATGCCCAAAATTTCCCTCATCGTCTGCCTCTACAAAGAACGCGACCTGTTGGAGCGCTTGCTGCAACACGCTGAAGGATGCTACGACGACCTCGTGGTGGTGCATGATGGCTCCGAGAGCGACACAAATCCGCCAACACCGCTGGCGAAGATTCATATTCCCTCCCACCGCCACCCGGAATTGGCCGTGGATTTTTCGATACCCGAGCAGGCGGCCCAAGCCTCCACGTGGTGGAAGCACCTGGAGGGATCCCCAAGCCCAGGCTCGATTCATGAGTTGGTGACGAAGCATGGAGGCCCCTGCTTCGAAGGAATCTCTATTTTTCGAGGATACCCCGACGCCTTCACACCCAGCAAGGAAGTCTACAATTCATTTCCAGCTATTGATCAAAACTCTATCCATCAAAAAATCAAGGGATGAAAACTGAGCAGAATGCCTTCTCCCTTACCCTCGGCCTGGGAGCAGTTAAACCCCAGCCAGTTTCTTTTGTTAGAAGACTTGCCGATAGCCATCATTACAGATCAATTACTAGGAATGGCAATAGGTGAATTGGAAAAATTAAAAGGAGTTTTTTATGCGCAGAGTTACATCTTCATCAATAAGTCAGTACGCAGAATTGTGGATTGTAATGCCTGTTTTCAACGAGCAGGCCTCCGTGAGAAAAGTAGTCTCGGAGTGGTTCTGCGAAATCGAAAACTGGACGGAGGATTTTGTATTTCTTGCTCTCAACGATGGATCCACAGACGAAACATTGAAGATTTTAAAAAGAATGCAGGAGCAGTTAGGGGCAAGGTTTAAAATTATTGACCAAGATAACTGTGGGCATGGTCAGGCCTGCTTGCGAGGATATCGTCACGCCATAGAGAATGATGCCAAATGGGTATTCCAAATTGATTCCGATGGGCAATGTGATCCACAATATTTTTTCAGATTTTGGCGGGATAGAGAAAAATTTGATGTGATATACGGATTCCGGTTTCACCGGGATGATGGATGGCGTCGACTTGTGGCTAGCTGGGTTTTGCGGATCGTGCTTTTTGTATCAACCGGTCAATGGTGTGTAGATCCCAATGTCCCATACCGCCTGATGAAAACTACGGAACTAATTGAAAAGATAGATCATATACCAGCGACATTCCATCTCGCAAATGTGGCACTTTCGGTCTTACTCAAAGAAGACAATAAAGTGACTCATGGTGTGGTTCCCATTCGCTTCAGAGAACGATATGGGGGTGAACCAAGCGTTAAATTAAAGCATTTCGGTTTGAAGGCCTTAGAATTGATAACGCAGCTCAAAAAAATCAATTAAGATTCTGACAGAAAGACGAGTAGATTTTTTAGCATAGCCATCGCCAAATTTCATCTATGAATCCACGCTCGGAAAGCATGTGCGCTGTAGCAATTATCGTGGCATTTTCAGTGCTAAGTCTAGTTACTGTTCAAACCCACGTCATTCACTATGATGAACCATGTTACGTAGATCCAGCGATCAATTTTCTTACCGGCCGTGGTTTTACTAGCACTGCATGGTATTCGCAAACGGGTGGAGTTTTTTTTGCTAGTAATGTTCCTCTCTATCAATTCGCGCTCATTCCTTGGTTTTCCGTATTTGGAATAGGGCAAATCCAAACACGGCTGCTTTCAATTATTTTCCAAGTTTGCGCTTCTGTTATAATATTCAGGACACTAAGGCAAACTAATTGGATTGCTCTCCCCACATCCGCCTTCTGACCCTTGCAATATTGATGCTAGGCGAAAACAGCTACATGATTACTCAGTATGGGCGCCCAGATGCACTAACTTTCCTTCTTGCCGCAATTACCTTTAGCTTCATTCCAATGAATGCAGGCATCCCAAAATGCATCATTCTTATATTCTTGGGTTCTCTATCCACGATAGCCGGTCTACAACTTGTAGCTGGTTGGGCCATTGTTTGCGCAGTTGCAATAGTATTTTTAGAAAGAAATATATGCGGGAATCACTATGTTTGGGTTTAGGGACAGTCATTGGGCTGTTCTTAGTTCTAGCCATATATGAATATTTTGGGGTCCGAGAAGACTTTATCAATGCGGTAGCTCCACATTCTGGGGGATCGTATTTTTCGACTAATCGCATCCGTGGTTTTTTTGGTGAACGTTCCTTTATGGCCTTTACCGCCGTCGGTGCTGTTCTACTCACATATTTTTTATTCAAATCCAGAAAATCTCTACGGAGAACATTTTTAAAACCTCTGTCTTTTGTTGTAGAACCCAGCAAAACTCTATCCATTGAAAACTTAAATTTGCTGTTTATTTGCACTCTATTTCTAGGCATCCCGACTGGACTGGCGATTCTCGGAAAATTTTCTGCCCCGTATACCTGGATGGCCTTGATGCCTAGCGCTATTGGTCTCGGCTATTTGGCCTCGACATGGACAATCCCCAAACCAATAAAGTACTTCACATGCGGACTACTTACCCTTGGAATTGCGATTGGTTACCCATTGCGTGGAGTTACTGCAGCTTATCATTGGCATGATGCGACTCAAATCAGAACGAGTGATTTCGTAAACCATGTTGTTGATCCCGAAGATCATGTTGTCTATATTACTCAGGTTTTTTATCCGGTGAAACTATTAGCCAAACAAGCGTACTACGCTGAGCGCTACTTACCGCTTCTGCGTGATTCAGAAAAAACGGATATATCACTACTCCTCTTGCCCGAAGACAGGGTTGACGATGTGATTAAAATTATTGGCGGATCTTGGAGTTCTATTGGTGACGAATTAGTTGTATTTCATAGAAGATTCCCACTACCAACCACTGAAATTCGTATTAGGGCTTGGCAACGTGATCCTGAAATCACAAACAAAACTCAGGTAATGCCAGGCACTCTCCACCCAGCGCTTCCTAGTAAGGATAATTGAAAGTAGTAAATTCCTATACTACGCAATCTCTCATCATCAGTCATCCGTAATTAGTCATCGATCATCTCCCTCATGCCCAAAATTTCCCTAGTCGTCTGCCTATACAAAGAACGTGATCTGCTCGCGCGGTTGCTGCAGCACGCCGAGGGATGCTACGACGACCTCGTGGTGGTGCATGATGGCTCCGAGAGCGACACGAGTCCTCCAACACCGCTGGCGGAGATTCATATTCCCTCCCACCGCCACCCGGAATTGGCGGTGGATTTTTCGATACCCGAGCAGGCGGCCCAAGCCTCCACGTGGTGGAAGCACTTGGAGGGAGCCCCAAGCCCGGGCTCGATTCACGAACTTGTGGCAAAGCATCGGGGACGCTACTTCGAAGGTCCCCGATGCTGGCAGCAAGAGCCCCATTGGCCTTTTGCCTGGTCAAAAGCACAGAACGATTGGATTCTGAGGCTTGATGCGGATGAGTATCCGAGTGAGGCGTTGAAGTCATGGCTAACAAATTTTCGTAATGCGCCTGCCACCCCGGAATCGATTTCTGGTTACACCTGCGTTTGGCCACTATGGAATGGCAAACAACCCGTAGGAAAGATTTGGCCAGACGGTCGAATTTTCCTCTTTCATAGGAGGAACGTCAGATTTCTGGGAATGGCTGAGTTGACTCCTCGTCCCTTTACTTCTTACAGCCCCATTTCTTTGGTATTAGTTCATGAACCAAAACGCAAGAGCTACGGGTATCGGGCCATTCTGTTTCGACACCAAAACCGGATTTGGCGGAGGGTGATCGCCCAAAGCCTGCTAAACAGCAGGCCGCAACAACTGCCACGTTGGCAATCAGAAGATTCAGAAGAATGGCCGGCACCGTTTGCAAAGATGCTTCATAATCCGCTACGCCAAGCATGGAATCGGATCGCCTTTTCATGGATATGGGGGTTACGGCGTGTTGTTCAGCTAAGAATATGGCAGCTTCTTTACTGTATCCCAGCCTACGGCTGGCAGCATGCCCTCATTTGCTTGGAAATCTGGCGATTGAAACGTCGCTCATACAAGAACTAAAAATCCCTCTGCTCGAGAAAATGTTACTTTCGTAAGTACAGCCTCCAGAATTTAAAGCAAGCCTTGGCAAACCACACCACCCGCATCAACCAAACCCTTGCCGAAATCTCGCGATTAATTTCTCGAAATACCGGATGCATAAGCAGGAATGGTAGTGCAGTCCACGCTGGTATTTCATAGGAAATTCGGCGTAACTCGATATCGTCACGTGTCCTCGCATAGGTTGAAGATGCGTTAACCGTGCAGAAGATTACATCTCGATCAAGATAAGCCCCCCGGAATTCCGCAAAAACTTTAAGGTAGATTTCCAGATCAGGCACCGTATGAAAGAGAGGAGCAGTAGTCCGTGCCGCCCTTCTAATAGCGTCCACACAACTTTCCTTCATGAAAAGTGGGTTCACATCACCAAAATGATTGCCCCCTGGTCGCATTTCACCCAGAAAGGCAGCTTTTTCCTCGATGGTCATCCCTACATGAATCCTAGACCTCCATCTTGCCAAATTGGTGTGATAAGCAAGAACCGCCTCGTCAGTAACCTCAGAACCATCGTCCATAATCGAGCGGGTACGGCCAACGATATAATCTAATTCGGGTCGGCAGTGTAGCGTTTCGAGGACGGCGTTCAACGCCCCATAGCCAAATAGTCATCCGCAGAGTGAAGTTGCCTTATGACACCCGTTCCCATGCCAAGCGCAACAGCCCATGCTTCGTGGATCGAGAGCGTTACTGGCATGGTAAATACACGAAGGGGCAACCTGCCTTTCCATTGATCCAGAATTTCACCTGGGTTATCGGAACTGGCATTATCTAAAATGACTACTTCCAGATCCGAAACATTTTGATTTTCGATGTGCTGCAGACACCGTTCCAAATACGGCTTTTTTATTAAAAAGGGGAATACAGATGGAAAGCAATGGTTTGTTCATCTTCATAGCACAGCATCAGAGCTTATTTCCTGATATCTTGTCGTTTATAAGTGATTTGTTATCCTTCATCAGCCTTATCCACAACCGCTCACGCATGGCTACCGCATCAAACTCCGCCTACCCCCACCGCCCCCGGAATTCCTCACTCCACCAAGAAACCCTCAAGTCGTGCAGCTTCAGCCAGGCGGATGTCTGATGTGAAAAAATGATTTCCGGTTGGTCGCTCCTGATAAACCACCAGCGCCGCCGCTAACTGAAAGGCATCACCCGTGCGCAAAGGATGAACCCGTAACAGTCGAATCGCCCGATCCCGAACCTCAGGGGACGCCTCCACCTCCATCCAGCATTCCGTCAAGGTGGAGATTTTACGTCTTGCAACCGATGCCTGATCTACATCCAAAGTGCCTTCCCGAACCCGCCTGCCAATGGCCGCTTCCAGCTCAACCGAGGTTCCATACCAAACGATCACCAAGGAATCATCCGTAACCTGCAGCTCCCGGCGTTGAGAATCCGCCTCGTCACAGATCAGGGAAACCAAGGCCGATGTGTCCCAAAACGCCATAGCTTAACGCCCATCCCGGTCGTCAGAAACCGCCCGCGTCAGTGAATCCTTGCAACGCGCCTTGGGCATCGCAAGAAAGGCACGTATATCAGGCACTTTTCTGGGCAAGGCCACCAAACCTCGAGCGGCAAGGGCGACCCATGGCGAGGTCTCTGGGTGCAAGGCAACCCTTTCCAGAATGGCCACTGGCCGCTGATGGTCAGTCACTAAAATTCGATGTCCCCCTTGAACTTTCTCAAGATAGCCGCTCAATCCGTTTTTTAATTCAGTCACACTGGCGGTTTTCATAAAGCCAGAATGGCCTTTTTATGCGGATTGTCAAGCCGACATCTCCTATTCCTCTCTGAAGCAAAGGCTTTTCCACAACCTTGCCCGCATCTTCTCCGCATCAAACTCTTCCCGCGCACACTGCAACACCGCCGGAAGGGATTCCCGACGGGAAGAAAAAGCTGAAACGCTGAAAAGCTGAGATGCTGAAAGGGTTCCTGAGATAGCGATGCACCACGAACCATGAACGACACATCATCCTTTCGTCCTTCTGTCATCAGACCTCTGTCATCCGCTATCCTCAATCCGACATCGTATGTACTCGCCATTTTCATGACGCTCGATTCTGGGTGTCCCATGATAATCGGCGGCAGTCCCGCAGCCAGATAGGTAATGAATTTCGTGGGAAAGCTAAACCGATTGTAGCGCGGGTCTGTATCCTCAATCGACATGGGAATGAACCCCCAATCACACTCGCGCAATTCGGCCAAAAGTTCCCGCTCAGGCAAATTCCCGTGTTCGATCATCCAGGGACGGAACCAAGGACGGTTCGCGTAGGAGTGGGATCCCCAAAAGTGGAGTTCGACAGTTGAAGTTCCTGATTCCTGGTTCATGGTTCGTTGTTGATTTGGGGAGTCGAGAAAATTGACGAAGAGGGCGAATTCGGGTTCACAGAGGATGGTGCCAGCGTAGGCGATCTTGGTGAGCTTGGAGCGAGGAGCCTGGGGCTTGGAGCTTTCTAGAAACTCAAAGTCTTCGGGTTCAAGACCTTGGTGAAGCATCTGCACGCCGCGTTTCCCCGTGCGGCGTTCCAACTCTTCCAACATGGGATGGGATGTGGCATCCGCAGTATCTGCTGACGCATAAAGTTCTTCCTGCATTCTGGCCATGCGACACACTCGATCTTCCCCCCAAAGTTTCCCGTGCCCATGACAATCCGGAAAATCCTGAATCGTTACATGAACAGATATTTTTGATGGCTGATGGCTGATGGCTGATTGGTTTTGAACCAACACTTGGTGCAAGGGCAGAACACTCCAATCATGCGGAATCGCCCAGATGCAATCCGGCTGCACCTCACGTAGAGTCTTCTCCAAATCCCTAGCTGCCCACGGAGCCCAAACATATTCCATCAACCACGCCTTGAGCTTGGGCCATTTCCGTGACGGCATCAATTTCCCTGGTTCACAACATTTAAGACGGGAAACGGGAAACCCTAAACCTGAAACGTCGTCCTTCCTAGCACGAACAGACCACCAATGCACCTCACCTGGAAACCCCTGCAGCATCTGCCGGATCACAGCTGGCCCGCCTCCGGGAGCATCTGGAGGGAAATCCGTCGCCACAAGAAGTTTGAAGTCCTTTTTCATTCCTGATTTCCCTTGTTCTTTGCCTGTCAGAGAGAGGCCGCGACCATGACCTTGGCAAAGTTTTCCCTTGCCCTACGATCATAGTCCTCCAGAGAAAATCCGTTTATGGCACGCTGAGCTCCTTTTAAGCCACGCTCACGTGTGCTTTTCCGGTCTGACTTGGCTTCGTACAATACCTTGATCAAGGACTCCACATCATCGACTGGAATAAGCCAACCTTCAGGATTACCCGGAGTGAAGAAATCTTCCACTCCGGTATTGGGTGTGGCAATCAACGCAAGTCCGCTGGCGCACCTTCCACCATAACCCGCGCAAACCCCTCCTCGAAGGAAGGCAAGACAAGAACATCACTATCACGGTACACATTAGCCAGATTTTGCTGCGTCATCCACCCGTGCCAATGAAGTCCTCTCAATTCTCCCTGAAACAAATGTCTGGTTTGAGGACCCGGTGATCCGATCCAGTGCAATTCCGCATCCTTCCAATCCAACCGTTTCCAGGCTTCCACCAAAACACGAGCCCCTTTGCGCAGATTCACACCGGAAGGACAAAGCACCCTAAAGTTACGATCCAAGTCATCCTTTTTCCTCGGAGAAAAACGACGGGTGTCCGCCCCGTAGGGATTGAGCAAAAGCTTCGAAGCCGGAATGCCAGCCTCCAAAAACGTTTTCTGCACAAACTGTGATGGGATTTGTATCCAATCTGCTTCCAGAAACTCGTTGCGAACCCGGTTACGATAACCACGAGGAAAGAGTGGAAGTTCCAAGCCGTTGCGTTTAAATTCCTGGTCTAGGATTCTATGCTGATAATCGGTGTGGGTGGAACCGCACTCAATAATTACCTGCCTGTCTTTTTTCTTGAAGCGGCGCAATGACTTGAGCCCACAGCCTGATAGAACGCAGAGCACGGCAAAACGCCCCGGACTGAGGCAAGAAAGTGCCCAATCAAAAAAACAGACCATCCAAAAATAAAGATGGTTGCCTCTCTGCATAAAGGGAAAACGTTTAAACAACCACAGCATGCAGTGCAGGGGCAGGAGGTTGAGGCTATTCCACCCCTGTTTCTCTTTGAAGAGACTCCAGGTCGAAACCAAAAATAGTTCATGCTCCTGCCGCAAAGCCCGGTAAATTTCCGGTAACCAGAAAAGATCCAAGGAAGCCAACAAAATTCCAGACTGTTTTTTTGACATGCAACTGTATGATATTAAACGCAAAATACATACCAACCACAACCTAATCATTTTTCGGTTACTCACGGTAAAAAAGCTGTCCCGATTCACTTTCCTGCCTAAAGATCAAGGTACTTGATCCTGTTTCAACCATGGATTCTTTTCAACATCTCTTGTCCTCCAGGCTAGTTACCTGGGGTATGGTGCTGCTTTTTACCCCTTTGAGCATTTACCTTGGGTTGGAGTCGGCCGAGGGCAACTTGCGCGTAATTCTTTTTCTTTTTGCCAGCCTGTCCTGCTTTTTGCTTCTGTTTATTTTCCCAAGATATCTATGGGTTATCGCCATCGCTTCACTTTTCATCCCCGGCAGTGTACCAGGTTTGCCGCTCCCGTTTAGCCCTACTCAGTTGATCATTCTACTGATCGTCTTCAAATACTTTATGGAGCAGGTTGTATTTGGAAAAAGAGGCTTTTATTTGGGACCTGCCCCTGACTGGTTGCTGCTTACTGGGTTGCTAATGGTACTCTTGTATCATGGTGCGCAGGACCGTTTTGCCATGCGTTTGTTTGGTTCGGATATCTGGGGAGGCAAGGCTTACATCAGCATTGCCCTGGCCATCCTTGCCTATTATGTGTTCCTGAGTTCACGCTACAAGGAGGACACGCTTTCACTTCTCCCAGGGTTCGCAGTGATTTTCTCCGGCTTCGATGTTTTTCTTAAACTACTCACCATGTTCGTACCCAGTGTCACCCCTTACGTCTATTTTTTCTATTCGGATGTGAGTAGCTCGACCTTGGAAGGTGAGGCCGCCGTCTTTGCCTCTCGATGGGGCTTCTTGGGCAACTTTGGGTATCTGCTCATTTTATGGAGTGTTTCCAACTGCCGAATCCAGGAGTTTCTAACCAAAGGCCGTTGGGTCAAAGCATCAGCCCTTTGTCTGGGTTTGTTTTGCTGCATTCTTGGTGGTTACCGATCTTCTATAGCCGTGGGGGCCTGTCTGGTAGCCTGCGCGGGATTCAGGGATTTTGGTTGGCGCGGGATATTTTGTGTTCTCCCACTAACGCTCATGTTGACCTTGGCCATAATGCTCCAATCCTTGGTGGGCCTGCCTAAACAAGTTCAGCGGAGCATGGCTTTCCTCCCTGGAGAATGGGATCAAGCCGTGGTGGCGGATACCAAAGGTTCCAACGACTTCCGTATTGGAGTCTGGGATGTGTGGCTCCAGGAATACTTTCCTAAACACGCCATCTGGGGTCGGGGCTTCGGCTTGAAGCCTTATGAAATCATGGCGGTGCTTCCCTACACGACTGGCAGTGGAGAAACCCCGGAATATTCGCGTGATGAAGCATTTGTCGTATCCGGCAACCTTCACAATGGATTTTATTCCATTATTGATCGTTTCGGTCTGGTCGGTTTGATTTTTTTCTAGGTTGGACTTTTTTTGTGCTGAGACGCCTTTTTCAATTTTTAAGGAAAAGCCGGGAAGGTTCCCTCAACCCAAGCATGCAATGGCTGGCTATTTACATCACAACATTCACGTTATGTTATTTCCCGGGAGCTTTGCGTTTCGAGAGTTTTTTAACCACGCATCTGATGGTTGTGGCAGTCTTCTTCGCACTTGCACAACATCTTAATCGTCAGGAAAAAGAGACTTCGACCAAATTGCAGGTTGAACCTCAGCAAAAACTTGTGACCCGCTTTCCAAGTCATGCTGTTTGAATATAAATTCAATAACAGAGACTCGCCACCAGAGTTTATTATAATAATAGTTAAGATTTACAGTTGATCGACCTTTGCTGGACCGTAAATTGTAAAAGCTGTTAATTCAGCTTGAGCCTGCCAGCCTTGAATTCGCAGCCACTGCCTTAATGTCCCATCATTGTCGTAAACATCTGCTTTGGAAAGCAACACGAGACCAGGAAATGGCAGTTCCGTAAGAGTTTCTTCCAAAGGATTCATCAGAACAGACACCTCTGAAACTTGATAATAATACGCAGAGGCTCCGTCTGCCGCCCACCAAACTACCTTCCCTTCATCCAATGCCTGCCGAGCTATAGCCGCTGCTCCCCGGTAATTATCTTTGGCAAACGGGGGTGGAATCTTTGGTTGAAGCAGGAAAAAAGGAGAACGGCAACGAGAAGCAGCACCGCTCTCCTCCCCAAACGAATTCGCCACGCCGTCAGCAACACCGCCCCAAATAGAACCACCGCCAGAGGAAACATCGGCGCCAAATGCCGACCCAACAAGCGAAATCCACCAAACCAACCTACCAGCCAAGAAACTACGGCTCCGACAAGAAGCAAGCCAAGACCACTGGCCCATACGATTCGAAATTTCCGATCCTCCGTGCTTTGGCTCTGCCATGCAGAGACTACGACCAAGGCATAGGCACTAAGTCCCAACAACAAGGGGAAGAGGTGCGAAAAAAACGCTCCCATCAAATCGGCGCGAATGCGATTACGGTCAGGGCCAAGTCCACTAAATCCGGCTATCTCATACACCGCAAAAGGGAGATTAAGCAATCCTGTTCCACCAACTCCCGAAGCTTTGGCTCCTAAACTAAGCGTCCACAGATAATAACCGGCCAGCATGCAGAAGGGAATAGCGAAAGTGCCCAAAAGCAACCGACACACCTTGTTGGTCAGATATTCTATACCATGCCTGGGTCTGAACAGAACATCTGTCATGATCACAAGATAAAATAAAAATGCCAATACCATTGCGAACAGACTGGCCAAGGAAAGAATCAAGGTAGCGGCTAGGAAGCAAAGCAGGTCAGCAGATAGCTTCTTGGGGTCCCGAAGATAAATAAGATGGTGGGTCGCACAAACAGTCAAAACACCTGCCCCGATCTGCATGACATAAGGGCGGGCTTCATCAAGGTAAAACCAGGTAAATGGCGAAAAAAGAAGACAAGCTAAAGCGGTGAACTTGAATGAATCGGTAACCCTCCAATAGTAAAGAAATCCCCAACATCCCAGTAACAACCAAGGAATATTAAAGCTTCGCAGCACCCACTCCTTCGCACCGAATATTTTTTCCCATAACCATAACCCAGCCATATAACCAGGCATTTGTAGGCTGGAACCCCGATCATTTAAAAAATCTAATATAGATTTATACTGGCAATTACAGCGGAGCCAGCCTCATCAATCCAGAAGCTCTGATTAGAGATTGATAGGAGTGTAATTAACAAACAACCAAATAGTCCAAGCTCTCTATGTCTGCCAAGAGGCCATCTGCTTATATTATTGTCCATTGAGGTGGAAACAACTTAATGCGATCCAGGAAGCACTCGACATACTGCAATCCAATGTAAGCCTAAAACACAGTCCAAGCGTCTTATTTCTAGATTCCTTTGGCAAATATCTCGTAACTTATGCTGGTCGAATTGCTGGAGATGCCACTCACTTTGCCTTTCTTCGATACCAGGCATGATAATTTTCATAAGTCCTAGTTTTCTCAGAAATAATTTAAGTGCTAATTTCGGTCGTTCATAGGGTACCGTTAAAATAATCTTAGTATTTTGATCGGCAATATCAGCTATCGATTTTATACACGCTGCTGGATCTGGGACATGTTCCAGCATCTCTGAACAGACCACCACTGAAAATTCACCCCTTCTAAAAGGGAGAGGCTGGGAAGCATCTCCCCGAATAAATTCCGCCTTGATTGCTTTTTGAGCAAACATTTTTTTGCATCTTCCAATGCGGCGGAAGAGATGTCAAAGCCCACCATTCTGGCGCATTGTGGAAAACTGGATAACAAACCTCCAGACTCACATCCTATCTCCAATAAGTGATCTTGGGGGTCAATATTGACACGTTGCAAAATAGATCGAACTCGGCATAACTCCACCAACCCGGCCACTCCTTTGTAAGGAGTGGCATGTTGTCGGTACATTTCATCATTCCACTCTGGCGTTGCTATCTTCATTAAGGTCCTATTTTACGCTGAAGCTTCCACAATTCCACCAACATATCGACACCCCATTGAGTAACATTTAACAAATTTATACTATTTTTACCTCCTTGACGTTCACGAAAATGAATAGGAACATATCTAAATCTTAGCTTAGGAGTTTTCTTTAATACAAAAGTAATGGCCACGTTGTGTATGTTAAATCCTGGAGGAATAAAATTGAGCGCCCCAAACAACACGGATTTGCGAAGCAGTCGGTAGGGAACGTTCGGATCTCTCAGATCCACGCCGCACACCATAGACGAACCCCACCGACAAATCTGGGAAGTTACCACCCGCGCCCACCCATCATCCCTTGACTTACGCACTCCAAAAACACAATCTGCTTGATCTTTTTCCGTCCAGAAAGCTGAAAAATAACAGGGGTCGCACTGACCGTCAGTATCTATTTGAAGAACCCACTCGCACCTGCTAGCGCAGGCAACGTCATATCCGACCCGACAGGAGTTTCCATGTCCACTGTTTGGTTTGGTAACGACAATATAGTGCTCTGGATCGTTAGATTCCAATTCCTGCAGGATTGCCTCCGTGCCATCGCGCGATCCGTCATTAATAATCACAAAAGCAAAATTATCTAGTTCGGCTTTCAAGGCTGCTGTCCATTCAGCTAGAACAACTCGGATGTTAGCTTCCTCGTTATAAACTGGCATTACCACCAGCAGACGTTGGTCGATAGAGGAACCTATCCGTTTAAGATCCAAAGAAAAAACTGACATAAGTGGAACTATAAGGGTGAAACTAGCAAAACAGGAACCTTTTTTCCGTTCTGTGCAGCTTCAAGCACAGCATCGACATAGCTCAATGCTTCACCAATGACTTTTTCCATATCCATATAGCGATATGTTGCAAGCCGACCTAGGAAGGAAACACCCTCACTTGCTGAAGCACGTTCTAAGTATCTGGACAACATTGATTTATCTCTGGCCAATCGTTTCGGATAGTATGGAATATCATCCAACCCAGTTTCTTTGCTGAACTCTTTGAATACAACAGTACGCTCATGGCTCTCCCAAGGAGTAAAATGTTTGTGTTCATGAATACGCGTCCAAGGCACTTCTATGTTGGTATAATTTATCACCGCGTTTCCCTGATAATCGTTCATATCCGTTTTTATCCGCTCAAAATACACGGTGCGGTAGGCCAATCGCCCGTATTCGTATTCGAAAAACCGATCAATCGGCCCTGTGTATATAATGTGATCAAATAGATTGAGCGTTTGTTTAACGGATTCAAAATCAGTGGAAAGTCGCACTTCAATTCCTGGAAAATTCAAAATATTTTCAACCACCTTGGAATACCCCTCTTCGGGAATTCCTTGATAAAACTTGTTGTAATAATTGTCGTCATAATTGAAACGAACGGGCAATCGCGTCAGAATCGATGCCGGAAGCTCCTTGGGATCGCATCCCCATTGTTTGACGGTATAACCTTTAAAAAAGTTTTCATACAAGTCTTGTCCCAGCATTTTTAACGCTTGCTCCTCGAAGTTCTGCGGTTCAGTAATCGAAGTATCGCCTAGTGTAGCCAGATAGGAACGCGCCTCGTTTGGGGTGAAGGTTTTTCCAAAAAATTGATTGATGGTCATCAGATTGATCGGGAGGGAAAAGACACCCCGACCAGTGACAGCTTTAACCCGGTTCACAAATGGGCGGAAAGTGCCAAATTTGTTTACGTAATTCCAGACGCGGAGGTCGTCGGTATTAAAAATGTGAGGCCCGTAGCGGTGAACCATCACACCAGTCTCTGAATCACGTTCGGTATGGCAATTACCCCCGATATGCGGACGGGAATCTATTACTAACACTCTGGCACCTTGTCGTTCTGCCAGTCCCCGCGCCACAACTGCACCCGAAAATCCAGCCCCTATGACAAGATATTTTCTATTTTGTTCCATCATTGTATTTGGTGCTTCTCTTTGGCCAGAAACAAATTCAGGCCTGACTGAACTACTTTCCAAGCTGAATCAGCTTCATCTATCCAAAAAATTTGTCCGCTCGTTGCAGTAATCCCAACCAAGACGGCAAAAAAATCATGATCAATATGCCACGCATATCTGATGTTTTATATATAATAGTGTTAATGAAGTTTTCAGAGAAGTTTAATCTGACGGACCAGCTCAAAGGCTTTGGTTCCGAACTTGCCTAAAGTCACGCTTGGCTCCCCGCCGTAGCGCTCTCGGAAATGGATGGGCACTGTGCCTTGACTCCATCCCGCCCGCCTGAGCAATACGGCCAATCCCACGTTGGCCAGGAAAAAGTCGCGGGGAATTCTCTCCAGGATCTGACCCAGCTTCTCCGTTTTCATCAATCGATACGGCACGTTCGCATCCACACAATACACCCCGCCCCAGAGCAACAAGACCACTTTTAAAACCATACTGGCCAGGCTGCGACGCCAGCCATCGTCCCGACGAGATCGAACCCCGTAAATGACCTCACACTTGCTTCTCTGACGCCAAAGACGAAAAAAGTATTGCGGATCACATTGCCCATCAGAATCAATTTGCATCACCCAAGGCACCCCGCGTTCATAAGCCAGACGGTAACCCTTCAAACAGCTTTGGCCATGACCTTGATTTTCCTGATTCAGAATCTCCAGGCGAGAACCCAGCTGCTCCTTGAGTCTTTCCAAAATAGCCAGAGTTCCGTCCTTGGAGCCGTCATTGATGGCGAGAAATGTAAAGTCCTCGGTCCAGTTCTCAATTTCCTGGAACCATTCCAAGACAACCTTACGCACTGAGGCCTGTTCGTTATAAACAGGCAAAACAATCATCAACTCCGCCATAGATCGAGTTAAGTCAAGATCGGGAAAATAGCGACTCAAACTTTAAGATCTCTTGTTATCGTCACCTTGCTTGTTTTGATCTTCCTTCAAAGTACAATAAGTGACACAAACCAGCAACTCATCAGATCCATACTTTTGGTCCAACCTGGTCCATAGCCTTTTTTCCCAACCAGCCACCTTTTGCAGGGAGTCAAACAACCACGGGATCCAAGCTTGATTCCAGGTTTTTCCTCCCGGAAATCCTCTGCACTTGTCGACGGAGCTGCGACCCGTGATTGCTTCAACCTTTTGACGTATTCCTTGCACCACGAAACCCAACCAATCAAAACCCCAGGATAATGAATCTCTGAAGCCTGAACATGCTCCAGCACTTTTATTTTTAGACTGCTCAATTCTAACCAGTTCCGAATGGAACGCGGCGAAAGAATCTGAAGGTGGTCGGCGCTAAGCCAGCACCACCCTCCACGAAAGATTCTATGTTTCCAGGCATCTCCATTTGGGGTTAAAGCCAGCCAGAGTCCTTCAGACTTAAGTAGCTCTATAGATTCAAACAAAAAAGCCTGAGGATCCTCCACATGCTCCCAAACATGGGCGGAAAAGATGATGTCAAATCCCTCGACTTCCTCTGAGCGCAAGCTGATCAGATCGGGGTAGGTTTTAATACCGAAATGTTCTTTCGCGAACCGCCGCCCTGTTTCGCCCGGTTCCACCATGATAACCTCCGCCCCTAGCTTCGTAGCCACTTCCTGTGTTACAGACCCCGCAATTAAATAATAATGT
>JAAUTS010000102.1 GCA_012031345.1 Blastochloris sp.
ACTGGCCCGGGCGGCCTTCCATGACGTTTCCTTCATGCTGCGCCCCGCTCACCTCCAACAGGTCGCGGCCATTCTCGACGACCCCGAAGCCTCCGCCAACGATCACAACGTGGCCCTGACTCTGCTGCGGAATGCCGAGGTCTCCGTCCACGGCATCCTGCCCTTTTGTCAGGACACGGGCACCGCCATCATCCTGGGCAAAAAAGGTCAGCAAGTCTGGACCGGAGCCAACGATGAAGAACATCTCTCCCGCGGGTCTATCAAGCCTACACGGAGGAAAACCTGCGCTACTCCCAAAACGCCGCGCTGGACATGTGGACGGAAAAAAACACCGGCACCAATCTCCCCGCCCAAATTGATCTTTATGCCACGGAAGGGCCCGAATACTCCTTCCTCTTCATCGCCAAGGGCGGCGGCTCCGCCAACAAAACGTTCCTCTACCAGGAAACCCGTGCCACCGTGGTGCCGGGTGTTTTGGAAAAATTTCTTACCGAAAAAATGCTCACCCTCGGCACCGCCGCCTGCCCGCCCTATCACCTCGTTTTTGTCATTGGCGGCACTTCGGCAGAAGCTTGCCTGAAGACGGTCAAGCTGGCCTCAACCAAATACCTCGACACCCTGCCCACCCAGGGAAACGAGCACGGCCAGGCCTTCCGCGACCTGGAAATGGAAGCGCGCATGTTGACGCTGGCCCGCGAGTGCGGCATCGGCGCACAGTTCGGGGGAAAATACTTCGCCCTGGACGTCCGCGTCATCCGTCTGCCGCGTCACGGAGCCAGTTGTCCCATCGGCATCGGGGTCTCCTGCTCCGCAGACCGCAATATCAAAGCCAAAATCAACCGCGACGGCATTTGGCTGGAACAACTCGAAGCCGATCCAGGGAAATACATTCCGGAAAAGGCCCGCCGCCTCAGTCGCAGCGGAAACGTGGTCAAGATTGACCTGAATCGTCCCATGTCGGAAATCCGGGCGGAACTCTCCCGCCACCCCGTGACCACGGCACTGGCTCTGAGCGGCACGATCATCGTGGCCCGGGATATTGCCCACGCCAAGCTGAAGGAAGTTCTGGAGAGCACGGGGGATCTGCCTCAATACTTCAAAGATCACCCGGTTTATTATGCGGGCCCGGCCAAGACCCCCAAAGGCTTCGCCTCAGGCTCCTTCGGACCCACCACCGCCGGGCGCATGGACAGTTACGTGGATCTCTTCCAGTCCAAAGGCGGCTCCATGGTCATGATCGCCAAAGGCAATCGCAGCCCGCAAGTGACGCAGGCCTGTCAGAAGCATGGAGGGTTCTACCTGGGCTCCATCGGGGGACCCGCCGCCATTCTCGCTCAGGACAACATCAAGAAAGTGGAAGTTCTCGAATACGCTGAACTGGGCATGGAAGCGGTCTGGAAGATTGAGGTGGAAGATTTCCCCGCCTTCATCCTAGTCGATGACAAAGGCAACGATTTCTTCCAACAAATCGCCGGCTGCTCCGTGTGTGCACACTAGGAATGGGATTTCTAATTTCTGATTTCTGATTTCGAATTGGGCCTTGCTCCCGTCATGGCAAGGAGGCTTGGCGACGAAGCAATCCAGTCGGGTTGGATTGAATTCAAACAGCGAAACCTCCCGCGGATTCCCCGCCCTGGATCACCGCGTCGCGGGGTGGGGAAACACACCCGGAAGCGGACCTGCTGCCCTTTCTGCCCCTCTTGATATAGGGGACAGGGGAAGTTTCGAGTTACTGAAAACTGAACACTAAAAACTCCGTCCGGCCCGGACGGGGAGGTCTAAATCAACCCCTCCGCCTCCAGTTGGTCGAGACGATGATCATTTTTTTGATCGATGATTTCCACCAAATCCGGCAGATCGATCAGCACGTCCAAAGGCATGGTGTTTTCGGCAAAGGGCAGTCCGCTGGTTTCGATCACTCGGGACTCCAGACTGAGGTAGGCCCAGGTGAATTCTCCGCCGCTGAGAATGCGGAATTGCAGGTTTTTTTCCCACAGAATTTCCTGCTCGGAAGCCAGAGTCACCGTGATCCCTCCCGCATGGGGTCCCGGACAAACCTGCTCCACCTTGTCATAACTGCCCAGCCAGGTTTCCACAAAGCCCGCGATCTGGTGTTTAGTCAGAGCTTTTTGGAACAGAGCCACGTATCCTTTGGTATCCATCCCGGAAACGTAGCTCCAAGCTTGGGTCCGTCCAGAAAACTTCCCCGCGCCGCGCACTCGGCCCACTCTTCAGTTGTTTTCGGTTCAGACTTCGTTTAGGTTCGCCCCGTTCCTTCAACTCAACATTTATTGAATTATGATTTTAGTCACAGGCGGCACAGGTTTTGTCGGGCGGGAAGTGGTCAAACAACTCCTCGACGCAGGGCATCAGGTCCGTGTTCTGGTTCGTGATCCGGCCGACCTGGGGAAAAAGCCCTCTATTCCCGTGCGGAAATCGTCGGTGGCGACATCCTCCACACCGTTTCTCTGGCCCGGGCCATGACAGGCGTCAACGCGGTCATCCATCTGGTCGGCATCATCAGCGAGAGCGGGCAGTCCACTTTTGAAAAAATCCACGTGGAAGGCACTGCCAACCTGGTCGCCGCCGCCCGCGTGGCCGGAGTGCCCCGCTTCGTGCACATGAGCGCCATCAACACCCGCGCCACCGCCGCTTCCCGCTATCACCAGAGCAAATGGCTGGGGGAACTCTCCGTCCGCCAAAGCGGGCTGGACTGGACCATCTTCCAACCCTCCGTCATCTACGGCCCGGGCGATGGCTTCGTGAACCGTTTTGCAGAAATGATGCGTCCCCCCTTTGCCTTCCTGACCGGGTTTTCCATTCCCTGCCCTGAAGATGGCGAGGTGCGACTCCAGCCCGTGCATGTGCGGGAAGTGGCCGCCGCCGTGGTCCGCTCTCTGGCCAATGAAAAAGCCATCGGCACCACCTACCCACTCGGGGGCGATCCCATTCTGCTCAAGGATCTGCTCATGGAAATCGCGCGGGCCCAAAAAATGAACCCTGCCCTGGTCGAAGCGAGCCTGCCCGCTTTGCCCTTCATGGCCCCGGTCAAAGTGTTGCAAGGTTACCGCCCCGTGATTCTGCCTGTGCCTGGAATTTTTTTCCGTTTGGTGGCGGGTTGCGTCGAGTTGTTTTCGCCTCTGCCCATCCTGAGCTACGATCAAGCCATCATGCTGGAAGAAAGCCACTACGCCGACGCCCGCGCCGCCGTGCAGGATCTCGGATTTGAAGCCGGTCCCTTCGCCGCAGGCCTCGCAGAATATCTGCAAAGCTAACTCCCCGCCCCACCGGGCGGGACGGAGTTTTCAGTTTTTAGTGTTCAGTTTTCAGTAACTCGAAACTTCCCCTGTCCCCTATATCAAGAGGGGCAGAAAGGGCCGCAGGCCCGCTTCCGGGTGTGTTTCCCCGCCGACGCGGAAGGTTAAAGTTTTAAGATAGGAATTAGTTTTCAGTTTTCAGTAATTTGAAATCAGCTTCCCCGCCTTACGCGGGGAAATCAGAAATTTCCCACCCCCCCCTCCGCGACACCGCGACTCCGCGTGAGCCTTCCCCCAACTCGAAACCCGTAACTTTCCCCCTAAAAAAATTGCAGGGTTGCGCGGCGGGGCGGCTGGGTTATATTGGGCGTCCTGAGACACTTCATGACTACAACTTATACGCACCCCACCGCTTGTGTTGAACGTTATCTGAATGAAATTGGCCGATATCCCCTGCTGGATCGGGACGAGGAGTTGGCGGTAGCCAACCGCGCCTTGACCGGAGAGGCGAAGGCCCGGGAGATTCTGGTTCAGTCCAACCTGCGTCTCGTGGTCAAAATCGCCTTGGAATATGTCGGCCTGGGTCTGCCCCTGCCGGACCTGATTTCAGAAGGAAACATCGGCTTGGTTCGTGCCTCTGAACTTTTCAAGCCGGACATGGGTGCCAAGTTCAGCACCTACGCCGCGCTCTGGATCAAACAGCGTATGCGCCGGGCCATCACCAACCAGTCCAAGTCCGTCCGTGTGCCCGTCTGGAAAAGCCAACTCCTGCGCCGCGTCCAGGCCAACACGGATGAATTGACCGCCCAGTTGGGCCGCAAACCCACCGAGGACGAAATCTCCGATCTCTCCGGCCTTTCCTCTGATGAGTTGTCCCGTCTGCGCGACGGCTCGGTGCAGGTGCTTTCCTTGGATGCCCCTCTGGGTTCGGGTCAGGAAGAAAACCCGGAAATGTCCATGGGCCACAGCTTGCCGGATGAAAATACCCAGCTCCCTGGGGAAAGCATGGGCCAGGAGGAAATTCTGCAGGAAGCTTTGGCCTCCCTTGAAATGTTGGACGATAAGGAATTAAAAATTCTGGCCATGCGTTTCGGTCTGAAGGGGCAGGAAGAACAAACGCTCGACAGCATCGGCAAAGACTTCAAGGTCAGCCGTGAACGCATCCGCCAGCTTCAAGAAGTGGCCCTGACCAAGTTGCGGCGCAAGCTCCAGGAAGACGCCCGTCACAGCCCCGAGTCCAAGCGCCGTAGCGCCTTAAAAAACGTCAACGCCCGCCTGAGCAAGCTCTTCCGTCGCCCGAAAAAGACGGAAGAGGTCTGCTAAAGGAGCAGCAAGGGGCAAGGAACCTGTTACTTTTCTCTTTTAACCAGTCCCCAAGAACATCTCCCTCTGTGTTCTCAGTGTCCTCTGTGGTTAAATAAAAAAACCTTCGCGCCCTTCGCGTCTTTGCGGTTAATCCCCCCCCAAAGAGCACCCAAACTCAGACCCAGCAAAGCGTAGGTGGCGAACTTTACGATTCGGAATCTACCACCTTGTCATGAAACAAGGGTTGTGCGCCGTGCCAGAACCGGGCAACACCAATCACTTGCTTGGCTTCATCGATACGGTAAATGATTCGGTAGGGTTTGTGTATCCACTCACGTATCCGGGGATCGTCAAATTCCTGAACCACAACCCCCATTTCGGGATGATGCCCCAAGGCAAGAGCAGCATCAATCAGGGCATTGCCGAAACGGAAAGCGACCTTGGGTTTGTCCAAGGAGATGTAACGGACGATCTCTTCCAGATCTTTGATGGCTCGTGGCGACAGGATTACTTTGTAATCCATGACGGAATCCATGGGCGGACTTCTTCCGCATCTGTTCCTTTTCCTAAATCCAGCTCATCCAAGCCCTCACGGACACCGGCAATGAATTCGATTTCCTTGGCGATTTCCCGCAGATTGGCAGAAGCGGGGAGTCTTTGAACCAGGTCAATAACGATATCTCGGTCGCTCATACGTTCAGAGTATGCAAAAGAGTTGAAGTCTCAAGATTCATTTTTTCATGGTAAAACCCCAATCACTGTACAGCGTTTATGTCAGAAGCTCAGCAGAAAGAGTCTGATTCATGTGGAAATGCTCTAAATCAAAAAAACCTTCGCGCCCTTCGCGTCTTTGCGGTTAAATCCCCTCAAAGAAAAACCCCGCCGGGCTTGCGCCGGGCGGGGTTGGAGAAAACGTGGGGACGGAGAACTTAGGAATTCTGAGCAGCTTCCTTGTGGCTGCGCTGACGACGCAAGACCCAAAGAGCACCTAAACCCAGACCCAGCAAAGCGTAGGTGGAAGGCTCGGGGACAACGGCTACGTTGCCGCTGAATGTGAAATCATTCACACTAAAGGTGCCTGCAGCAGAGGAAGCACCGAAGCCATAAAGTCTGAATTCTATAGGGCCAGTAAGGTTTTGAAAGGAAGCAGCACTCAAGTCAATGGATACTCCTGTAGCCGTGGGTGCCCCAAGGTTGGCGGCAAACGAGTCAACACTTGATCTAAAGGCAAAACCTGTAGGACCCGTCCCGGATGCTTGACCAGTATAGGCGAAAGTGTTGAAGTCAATTTCGAAACCAGTATTTGCTTG
This sequence comes from Blastochloris sp., assembly GCA_012031345.1. Taxonomy (GTDB): domain Bacteria; phylum Verrucomicrobiota; class Verrucomicrobiia; order Methylacidiphilales; family JAAUTS01; genus JAAUTS01. Next base: position 5,873 of record JAAUTS010000102.1, read on the forward strand.
GAGCGTAAATGTAAAATACGCATTGTCGACGATCGTTGCAGCTAAGTCGGCGTTGTTCCAGCCGCCTGCGTTGTAACGATCACCACCTGCATTACCTGTTATTCCAGTGCCTCTGCCGATACCAGAGACAGTAACATTGGTATTAAATGTTTGTCCTGTAGTGAAAGGGTTATCTAAACTTGGATTCGTTGCAGTGATAGGATTGGTCCAAATCACCTGAGCCTGAGCTCCCGAGACGGCAGCCATGGCTGCCAAGATCAACAATAACTTTTTCATTTTCGTTTTCTCCTTTTTTCCAATTTTGGCAGTCAACCCCGCCATCGCGGGGCACCCGTCCGGTTTTTTGTGTTTAAAATGTTCGGGATTTTGTTCCCGATACGAGTGGAATATCTGGGAATCAGGTCACAGGAGAAGGTACAAAAGGTTACAATTGGGTGAATTTGGGGGCGAGGGGCATGGGGCGTGGAGCAGGGGGCAGGAAGTCTGTCACCATTCACCAATCCCCCCAATCCTGTTCCTCCTGTCAAAAAAAACCTTCGCGCCCTTGGCGTCTTTGCGGTTAACTTTTCCCCGCTTGAAATCTGCTTCCACTCTGCTTTCGCCCGGTCAACTCATCATCATGGGTCTGCCGGGGCCACGATTGACCGACGGGCTCCGCTCTCTCATCACCCGGCTTCAGCCCGGTGGTTTTATTCTTTTCAACCGCAACCTCGAGTCTCCCGCCCAGATCTTTGAGTTGATCGCCGAACTGCACAGCCTCTGCGCCCAGCGCCCCGTCATCACCATCGATCAGGAAGGGGGCCGGGTCTCGCGACTCAAAGCCGTGGGAGAGGAGCCTCCCTCCGGCCTGGAACTGGGCCGCTCCGGGAACCCGGAATGGTGTCATCGACACGGAGTCTGCACCGGACAACTGCTGCAAGCCCTGGGTTTCAATCTGAACCTGGCGCCCGTGGTGGATTACACCCTGAATGAGCAGGCCGACAACTCCCTGCGCGGTCGTTGTTATGGTCAAAACCCGGAACAGGTCATCCGCTTGGCAGGCGCGTTTTTGGAGGGAATGCAGTCGGAGGGAATTCTGGGCACGGCCAAACATTTTCCCGGTTACACCCATTGCGAGATCGATCCGCACGGGGAGTTGCCGCGCCTGACCCGCAGTCAGGAGGAAATCCGCCGGGAGGAATTGACCGCCTTCCGCGCCTTCGTTCCCCGGGCGGAATGTTTCATGATCGGTCATGGCCACTTCACGGCCTGGCACGAGTCGCCCCACCCCGCCTCGCTGTCCCGACCCATCGTTACCGACCTGCTGAAAAAGGAACTTGGCTATCGCGGCGTCATCATGACCGATGATTTGGAGATGGGGGCGATCGCCAACCGTTATGGGGCGGCGGAAGCCACCCGTCTGGCTCTGGAGGCGGGCGAAGAGTTGCTCCTGTTCTGCCACAATCCGGCCTGCGCGGAAATCGCCCTGGACCAAATCCAGTCCATGTCCGAAGAGATCACGGCCCCTGCCCTGGAATCCGTGGCCCGTTTCAAAGCCAAACTCCCCTGCCCCCCCGCCTGCTTCGATGCCGCGCATTTCCGCCAGATCAATGAACAAATCCGGATCCTGCGGGAAGAAGTCCGGGGGGAGTTAACCACAGAGGACACAGGGAGCACAGAGGGGGCATGGGGCAAGGGGCGTGGGGCTTTTCACTTTTAATATGTCACCATTCACCAATCCCCCTCTGTGAACTCTGTGTCCTCTGTGGTAAATTCCCCTACATATGACACCACTGACGGAGATGGAGATTGAGCGGCACTTGGAAGAAATGGCTGGCTGGACTTACCGGGAGGGGGGGCTTCATCGGGAGTATCGATTCAAGAACTTCGTGGAGGCTTTTGCCTTCATGACGGCCTGTGCCTTGGAGGCGGAGAAGATGAATCATCACCCCGACTGGTCGAACGCCTGGGCCAAGGTGCAAGTCCGACTCCGCACCCACGATGCCGGAGCCGTGACGAGTCTGGACATGGAACTGGCAAAACGAATGGAAGCGCAGTTCCGGGCGAGGGGGAATTAACCGCGAAGACGCGAAGGGCGCGAAGGGGTGAATGGTTACTGATGACAAGCAAGAGGTTGCAAGGGGCAAGGGGCTGAGGGCATGGGGCTTGTCACTTTTTCATTAGTAGTCATTCATCTCGATCTTGTCTCTCCTGTCCAAAAAATCTTCGCGCCCTTGGCGTCTTCGCGGTTCATCCCCTGCCTTCTCCGGTAGGGAACGTTTTCTTTTGCTGACTTCATGCTTAAAATGGGCAGGGTTGGGTTATGGATGTGCGACGATGCCTGGGGTGGCTCGGTCCTTTGAGCATTTTTTTGCTGCTCCATTTTTTGATTTGGATTGCGCCGGGAGTGCAGATTTCAGCATTTTGTCGTCCAGTGGCACTGGCGGCGGCGAGCTTGATGCCGGCTCAGTTGCAGGAGGATGATCTGGGGGTGCCGATTCTCAGTTTCTTGGATGGGCGAGCGTCCTTACGGATCGGGGTTACTTGCAGTGGAACAGACTTTTTCATTTTGAGCAGCGCACTCGGCCTTTGGTTGTTGATGCGAAGGAGGGATCTTTCCCCGCATTTATTGGGGGCGGCTTTGCTGGTTCTGCTGCCTTTGTGTTATGCGGTGACCTTGGTCATCAACACTTGTCGTGTGGTGGCGGTGTCAGGTTTGAGTCCGTGGATGGAAGTTTTCCTGCCGGAACGAGCCCTGGCATTGGGGCATCTCAGCCTGGGCGTGTTTTTCTTTTTACCCTGTCTCCTGGCCTTTGTTTTTTACAGCGAAAGGTTGCTCCATGTCCTCCGAAACTCCGCTCCCCACTCCTCAAAGATCTAAATCCGACCTGGTCGAATCAACGCGGAACCTGTCCGGGAAGGACGAGGCAACGGGATTGTCCTACGCGCTGCTGCCCGCAGGATATTATCATCCGCTGCACCTGCTTTGGTTGGTGGTTCTGCCTCAGATTTTGGTGTTCGCGATCAACGCCCAGGTTGCGTGGTTGGTCTGGGAACCCCTGGGTCAGGCGGGGGATCGAGCGCAGGCATTGGGTGGGTTGGCCTGTTCCATTCTGTTGGCTCTGGGCGCAACGGTCGTGGCCGTGGGACGTTGGAAGAAGGGCTTGAGGCTGGGTGGAGGTGTTCTGGGTTTGGGACTGCTGATCCAGGCGGGGACGCTTTGGCTGTTGGTGTTTTTGTTGGGTCAAACACAGTTGGGTCGTCTGCCACTTTGGATGTTGAATTCCGATCAGGTGTTGTTGGCCCAATTTGCCGGGTTCATGCCGGGGATCTTTTACGCCCTGCTCGGTGCTGCTTGTTCTCCCCTGCCACTCTCGAAATCACGGGACAGTTTGTGGAGTGGAGCTTTGGTTTTTGGAGTTCCTCTGCTTGCTTATCTTGGATCCCAACTCGTGCGTCTGATACCCGGAATCTGGTCGTCGTTCTACTGGGTTGGGATCAGTCTGACCCTGCTGGGAACCGTGGTGATGATGGCCGCGCTCTTGCGTTTGTTGATGCAGGTTTATTCCTGGGCCAAACGTTTTCAAGCCCTGCTGATGTTGGTGGCGGCCTTGGTCCTGCCCGTGGGAGGGCTTCTGCTCAATATTGCCATTCCCTTCCCGGCCAATTTTCAGCTTCCTGCCATCTACTTCTTCACTCTGCTCAATGCGGCGGTGCTGTTGGCAGGTTCCCATCCCCAAGCCAGGAACAACCCCTGGTGTCTGTTGGCCCAGGCCGCCACTTTCGGCTTTACTTTGTATTTTTTCATCGTGTTTCTTCCCTTCCTGCCTTTGTTCCTGCCCGCGATGCTGGTCGCCGGAGCGGGTTTTTTGATTCTGGCTCCTACCATATTATTTGTGATGCACGGACAACGTCTGTTGCAATCTTTTGTCAGGCTGCGTGAGCTTTGGGGTCTTGGCCGGGCATTGCCCGCTATGCTGCTGAGTATGGGTTTGTTGCCGGGATGGTTTGTGGCGCAGGCTTTGCTGGATCGTCATGACTTACGACAAGCACTGGATTATCTTTATGCGCCGCGACTCCAACCCCGGATGGTTTTTGCGGGATCACCCCAACGGGTGGGAACGACCTTGTTGAAGTTGCAGGATTTTAAGAGTGGCCATTATCTGCCTCTTCTCTCCCCGGTTTTACAACTGGACCGTTTTCGACAATCTGGTTCTTCCTGACGCCAAGATGCGGGAGCTGCACCAGGCCTATCTGGGAGCGGCCCTGCCGGAAGCTCGCCACACTTCCTCTAGGAACTGGGATCTTTGGGGCAACTCCGGCAATCGCCGCTTCAGCCCGCCACGTCTGCGCCCGATCGACGTGCCGCGCGAGAAGGTGGTGCTCTCCTCACTGGAAACCCAGGTGCGGGCAGAGGGGGATTGTCTGCGCAGCACCAGCGTTCTTCGCATCACGAACCAAGCCGCTGTGCAGAATGAATTCGTTGCCACCCTGGATTTGCCGGATGGAGTGCTCATTTCCAACTATTGGCTGCACATTGGGAATGAGCGTGTGCCGGGGCGGTTGATCGAAAAAAACGCCGCGCTTTGGGTCTATGAGCAAATCCGGGACGTGACACGACGCGACCCCGGCATTCTGCGCTACACCGGGCCGAATCAGGTGGAGTTGCGTGTATTCCCGCTGGCTCCTTACGAAACCCGCATCACGGAAATTGAATTTCTTCATCCAAGCTCCCTGGCCAACATTCAGGTTAGCCTCACTTGTGCCCCGAACCAAACCACGCATGTTTTGGTGAAGGCCCCTGCCATCGGGGCCACGCTCCTGACCGCGAACACTCCCGCCGGTCAGACCTTGATTTCCAGTGCCAACAACCCTGACCCTGGATGGCCGCAGGTTTCCCAAAAACCGGTGCTTCATTTCCTGGTGGAACATTCTGCGGCCAGTGGCAGTCAGGATCCCGCTCTACTTACAGAACGTCTGCGGGAGATTGCCCGCTCCCCTGAGCTGAATGGCATTGAATCCTGTCTGGTCACACTGGCCAACTTTGAAAGTGTGCGACTGAATCACGAGCCCCTGCCCTTGGGCGAACTGGGAATCTTGATCCAGAAAGCAAGCAGCTCCGGTCTGCGCCCTCGTGGAGGGTTCCTGCCGGATCGGGTGTTGCAGGAGGAAATTCTGGAAAATAAATTAAGTTTGAAAAAAGGCATCCGTTCGGCCTACAGCTATTATCCCGTCTATGTCCTGGTCTCCCAAAGCGGTGTTTCCTATCAACCCCATGCCGATACACTTTGGCTTTTGTCCGGGGAGGAGAGTCCTGTTTATCTGGTCGCGCCTGATCAGTCGGCCTGTCGGATCCATGGAGACGCCGTAACCCCTGTCCGGCAAGCTTGGATAGTCGAGTTGAGGGAAACTATTTTCAACATGTGCCCCGAGCCGATCAAAGCAAGCTGTGGCAACTCCCCACGGTTGGAACCGTGGAGCTGTTGGATGAGAAAGGCGATTTTCAGCCTCTGCCCGCTCAGCCCATACAGAATCCCTCCTATCTGGCGGGACTGGACGCCTTCCAAGCCACGCGCAAGGTTCAGGAAAACCCCTCCCTCCTGGCTTCAAGCCGGAACGTCTTGGTGCGGCAAAGCAAAGAGAGCGGGATTCTGATTCCTGCCACCAGTTACATCGTGGTGGAAACCGATGCCCAATGGAAAATGCTTCAAATCAAGGAGAAACAAAAACTGGCCGGGCACGAAGTCTTCGAGCTTCAGGAAGCTTCCGCTCCGAGCTGGTGGCTGCTCGCCCTGTTGCTGATTCCCTTTTTGTGGCTTGGCCGGAGATTCCGATTTCTGGGCGGGATCAAATAATTTTTGACAGGAGGGACAGGGATGGGGGGACTTAACCACAGAGGACACGGAGGGGGAGGAAGGTCGAAAGGTGAAAGGGTCGAAGAGACGATTTTCGCTTCAACAACCCTTCTCTTTTTTCACCTTTAGACCTTTCACTTTTCTCCCTTTCCTCTGCGTCCTCTGCGCGCTCTGTGTGAGAAGCTGCTGTTACGCTTTCTTTGTCCACACGCGGCCTTCGAGCGCGGCCTGGATTTGTTCCAGGTGGTGGTCGAAGTGTTCGACGCAGCGTTCGGCGATGCGGCGGGCGCTCTGGGGGCCGTAGTGCGGGTGGACGGAGGTGCGCGCGAGCTTGTCCTCCGGCAGGGTCGACACGTAGTGCGCCAGCCCCATGCGGGCGGTACTCATCATCTGGAGGGAGAGGGACATGGGGCGCCGCTCCGCCTCAAGCTCGCGGACCCAGTCGTCCTGCTCGAAGGCGACGATGGGCGAGCCGGGTTCACCGATGCCCTTGAGGAAGCGATAGAGAAAGACGATCTCCGTGTCGGCCAGGTGGGCGACGACCTGGCGCACTGTCCACTTGCCGGGGGCGTAG
>JAAUTS010000103.1 GCA_012031345.1 Blastochloris sp.
CATTGCTTTGGCACTTTATCAAAAGATATCGCCTCACTGACCCGAATTTCCGAAGCCTTGGCGTCTCCTTTACATAAAATTGCACCCGACACTTTGATTGACTGCTTTCCGGGGTATGTTCTGCATTACGATCGGAAAAAATCATCCGCCTTCTACTTAGGTTAACTTTCATTCCCATGCAGAAAAGCACACCACAAAAAGTTCTTTTGATTGGAGCGGGTCCGGCTGGCTTGACCGCCGCAGCCGAACTCACGGAAAACGGCCTTCACACCACCATTCTCGAAAAAGACCCCGAATTCGTCGGAGGCATCTCCCGGACCGCCCGCTATAAAGGCTACCGCTTCGACATCGGAGGCCATCGCTTTTTCAGTAAAAGCGCGGAGATCACAGAGTGGTGGCGCAAACGACTCCCGGACGACTTCATCCAGGTTCGGCGCATGTCCCGGATCTTTTATGGTGGAAAGTTTTACGATTACCCTCTGCGGGCGATGAACGCTTTGGGGAACCTTGGCCTCTGGACCAGTTCCCTCTGCATGTTGAGTTATCTCAAGTCACGGCTTTTTCCCATCCACCCGGAAAAATCCTTCGCAGACTGGGTGAGCAACCGTTTCGGATCCAAACTCTTCAACATCTTCTTCAAAACCTACACCGAAAAAGTCTGGGGCATGCCCTGCCATGAAATCAGTGCCGACTGGGCCGCCCAACGCATCAAGGGTCTCTCCCTTCTGAATGCGGTCTGGCACGCCCTGATGCCACAAAAAAAGAAAAAGGGAGGTGACGCCTTGGTCAAAACCCTGATTGACCGCTTTGAATATCCCCGACTCGGGCCGGGCATGATGTGGGAAAAAACCCGGGATGACCTTCTCAAGGCCGGCAGCGAAGTTCACATGGGACTCCGGGCCAAAAAAATCCGGCGCGAAGGTAGCAGGGTCAGCGGCATCCAAAGTGAAGACCTCCAGGGTCAAACCAAGGAGTGGACAGCAGATGCTTACATTCTGACCATGCCCCTCCAGGAAACCGCCCTGGCCTTCGATCCTCCTCTGGCCGACTCCGCCGTGCAAGCCGCGCAACGTCTTAAATACAGAGATTTTCTCACCGTGGCTCTTATGGTTCGACGCACGGAACTTTTTCCTGACAACTGGATTTACGTCCATGATCCCAGCGTCAAACTCGGACGCATCCAAAACTTCAACAACTGGAGTCCGGAAATGGTGCCGAACCATGAAACCACCTGCCTGGGGTTGGAATACTTTTGCTTTGAAGGAGACAATCTTTGGACTCTCCCGGATCAGGAATTGATTGAACTGGGGAAAAAGAGCTGGCCCAGCTCGGCTTGGTCAATGCGGACGAAGTCGTGGATGGATGTGTGGTGCGTATGCCCAAATCTTATCCTGTCTATGGACCCGGCTATCAGGATGACATCAGCGCCATCCGCGCTGAACTGGAAAAGTTGGAAAACCTGCAAGTGGTGGGCCGTAACGGAATGCACAAATACAACAACCAGGACCACTCCATGATGACAGCCCTCTTGGCGGCACGCAATCTGACCGGATCGAAGTATAACGTCTGGCAGGTCAACACGGATGCGGAATATCACGAGGCAGGTGAATCCGGGGCCGACAAAGTCCGGCCGTTTGGTTCCCGAAAAAATGTAGTCAATTCAGGCCGAATTAACTGCGGGGGGGATGTTGTGGTGACGGACCCATAGGAGCGGGGAGCTTCTTGTTCGACCTTTTCCTGTTCCAAATCACTTTCTGTGACCGGAATAAACTGCTCCAAACCCACCTTGCCCTCACTGACCGCCAAATAACTTTGCCCTTCCTTGACGAGCAAGGCATAAAAGGTTCCCCGGGGTTTGATCGTTCCTTGAGGGGTCTTGATCTGTAGATCAAACACTTCACCCTGCTTTTCCGGGAGCAAGACCACCACCCTGCCATCCGTCACTTCGATCAAGGCACTGCGCGAAACCTGTCCCTCAGCCCGAACCGTTTCTTTGGCTTCCAACAGTTTGACCTGACTGTCATTTTCAAGGTGAGCACCAGACCGGAGGAAATCCCGATGCTGGCCTCTCCGTTCTTTCCGCTGAAAAGTTCTCCATTCACCGGAATCAAAGTGCCCACAGCTATGTCCACGCGATCCCGCCCCTTCTCGGTTTGCAGTTTCACATTACCCGAAACCGAAACCACCGTGGCTTGCAAGGCTTTGTCCTGGGCCAGAACCGTGGAACTGAATAGAAAAATTAAAATCGGAAAATTCAGGAAGAGATGTTTTTTCATGGAACCTTTTTCTTTAATAACTCAATACAATACCCAGATGTAATCGCGAGGCAAAGCGGTTGTTGAATCCCGTATCCAACAGTTGAAACCCATAATCAACTCTCAGCGTGAAATACCTGTCCACATAATAACGAACTCCGAAACCGGCCGATGAGAGTTCCGCATCCCGATTTTCTGCCGGGAGCAACACCTTGTTTCCCACCACTCCATAATCCCAAAAGCCCAGAAATTGCAGCCCATCTTTGTAGGAGGGAAGATCGAACAATTCCCCAAAACTGACCGAAGGCGTACGAAGCTCAATGTTACTGAAATAGCCGCTGTCACCCCGCACTTCATTTTCCGTATAACCGCGCACGGTGTTGTAACCGCCCAGATTCAACTGTTCGTTGCTCAACAAATTGCTGTCCGACATCTGCCCGCTGAATGCCGTAACCAAGGTGAAGTCATAGGGCAGACGGGTCTGACGTTTGGCCTCAAATTTATAAATGGTGTATCTTGCGTCCGCAAACTGGCGACTGTTGCTGTAAGCGGCATCGTCATTTCTGCCACTGATCCCTCCCGGACTCAGGATCAATTCCAGGCCGAAATCCGTCGTTCCCCAAGGATCCGTGATGCTCGCATCATAACCCAAGGCCCAATGAAAGGTTTCCGTCAAATCCTCCGTCAGCAGCAAGTTTCCGTTTAACAAATCACTGGAGGAGCGTCGAAAGTCAAATCGTGTCGTGGCCTGATGATTCAGGATGCCGGCCACTCCGGGCAGAGGGAGGCGATATGCGTAGCCACCGAGGATATTCTCCGCTTCTTGAAAGGTGCCGGGTTGCAGGGGCACCTTCACCGTCGAGACCTCGGAAAAGCCGCATACCATGTCATCTGATCTGTGCGAAAAAAAGGCATGGTATAGGTCAACGAATGCGCGGTCAGGGTGTGAAAGTCCGTGCTGCTGGTGAATTGATAACTCAACAAATGATCGACATGAAAGGCATTGCCCCAGTTGAAGCCAGTCAACCAACGTTCCTCGCCCGTCACATCATTGCCTGTGTCATCATACCCCGCATAAAACCTGACCGGAAAACGATCCTTGGTTTTGAGGAGCACATCTGTCTCGCCCTCGGTGGCACCGGGGGTGAAGGCCACGTCCACCTCGCGAAAACTGTTGGTATTGAGTAGTTCAAGATCCTGGATCAAGCGGCTGGCCCGAATCCGATCTCCTTTTTCCAACCGAACCTTAGAAACCAGCACACGGGAGCTGAACCAGCGGTTACTCTCCGCCACCACCTGTCCCACTTTACCTTCCAAAATCAAAATCTGCACCACTCCCGAAGTGATTTCCTGCTCCGGAATGATCACGTCAACCACAGGCTGATCTTTGGTTCGGTAAAATTCCACCACCTGAGTGACCAACTCTTTTAATACTTTAATGCTGACCGGCTTGTTTACATAAGCCCCCACCAATGCTTCGAAAGCCGGGTCCTGCAAGGTTTCCACATCCTCCACCCGCACTCCCTTGATGTCTTTCCTTCCCTCCACCCGGATCTTTTCCTTATCCGAGCTGAAAAAGAAGCCGTCCAGGGATTCAATCAAAACATCCTCTTCCCCCGGTGCTTCTTTGGGTTTCGGGGGAAGTTCCACCGGCTTTTGCTCCGGTGCCGGTGCCTTCGGTGCAATGCTTTCAAACCGCTGAATCACGTCCGCCCCACTCTGCGTGGCCTGACCCTTGAGTTTGACGGAGCTTGTGGCGAGCAAAATCAACAGCAAGCCCTTAGTCATCCCGCGCCGCATTCTGCGCTTCAGCCCGGTCAACCACCATGATTCTCCCCCTGTTTTCATGTAACTCCGTTTCGTGAGCTTTGCGGGCATGAGCATGGGTGTCAAAACAGATTTATCGTTTCCCGGATCATCTCTCACGGATTTCCCAACGCACTGAGCAGGGCACTCAAACGCGCCCGCTCCTGTTCACTCACCAAGGGCAACAAGGCACTGAGCAATTGATCCGGGAGAATCACCACCGCTCCTCCCCCGGAGTCCTGCACATAGATCAAGCCCGGCGGCAGCACGGACTCACGCGGATCGAAGCCCTCCCCTTGCATCGACTGCCAGGCCGCCAACAGTTCTTCTCTGGCTTCCTCGGAAATGTCCTTTTCCAAAACTTTCATAATATCTGCCAGACTCAGCCCTGACAGACTCCCTTCCCCATTGGCACCAATCACCGATAACCCGGAAAATCCCCATTCTCTCCAAAACGCCCAAAGCGCGAAGCGTTGAAGTCCAACTCGATCGCGCGCAAACCAAAGTCCCCGACATTGGTGCTGATCAGACCTCCGGTCGGGATAATGGGGTTAACCACCACCACCGGACCCAGCCCTCTCGTTTCACGCAGCAACAAGCCGTTGCCCGATCCTATCGCGGGCTGCGGATAGGGTGTGCCGAATTGAGTGAAGGTGGCTGTGATGGAGCCGAGTGTGGTTTCCACCTCCGTTCCGCTGTAAATGAGGAAGCGGTTGGTCGTGCCCAGCGTCAGAGGCGTCAACAGGCTAAGATTCTTAAACTGCCCATTTCGACTGCCCAGAATCAACTCACTGCCCGGCCCATTCACCGTCAGCAACGCACCGTTCTGCAAAACCAAATCGTTTTGGGTGATGATCTCAATCCCGGAACTCAAATCCCCCGTGGTCAACAGTCCATTCAGACTCAGTGCCAGACTGTTGAAAAAACGGAAGCCACCGCCACGCACCACGTCGCCCAGTTCCAGAACTTCGTTGGCGATGTTGGTCAAGGTGATGGCCGCCCCCGAACTCAGACGCAGCGTGGCGGCCCGGATTCTGTCGATTTGATTAATGTCACCTCCTGAGACGATTTCCAGCATCCCGGTCAAGTTGATCTGATTCAATAGAGTCGAATCAAACTCCCTGACAAAAAGATTGCTGCCCGTGGCTTGAATCGAACCGAACTGGTTGCCCGCTTGATCCAACGTCACGTTCTGGCCGGGGGCATTAATGCTGAACAGCCCCCCTACGTTCAGCGAAGTTCCCGCAATTTGCGTGATGGGACCCGAAGCGGCTGTGATGAAAAAGTCTCCCGCCACCGTGATGTTGCCCAAGGCGGCCAAATTGCTGAAGCTGATTCCGGTAATGACGTTGATGGCCAGATTATTGAAAATAATGGAGCCGGGTGATTGCAGATTTAGGGTGTTGGCACTGATGGTTGGTGTGCCCACATTGACCCCCTCAATATTGTTACTCAAAGTTTCCAGGCTGATGTTGCCCGAGGTGCTGATGTTGCCGCCCACCGTCAAGGTGTCCCCGGAAACAACACGAATATTACCAGAAACACTGCTACCACTTACCGTGACGGTGTTGGACTCGCTGATCTGCACCTGACCATTGCCTCCGGCCATGAATTGGATCGTGGTGGCGGAGCTTCGCAGCGGGTTGGCCAAACTCCCGATGTCGCCATTGCTTCCACTTTGCAAACTTAACAAATCTGCCGAAATAACCGCCGCCGCGTTGCTCACCACAATACTGCCGTTGGCGGCGATCAAATGCAGATCATCCGTGGCATTGCCAAAAGATTGAGCCACCGTAAATGCCGCACCGTTACTGGTTAAACGGATCGTCTGTTTGCTGGCATCTGTTGAAACCAGCAACCTGCCTGCTGCGGTCGAAAGCGCGTTGTTTTCCACCACCGTGATGTCCCCCGCCGCCGCCAACCTGTTGTGCTGAGGCTCAACAAACCCGTGCTGCTCGTGTCAAAGGGCTGAAGCAGCGTGCCCAAGGTCGAGGAAGAAAACAGGGTGACGTTCACCGCACGGAGGCTTCCACCTATTTGACGTATCGAGCCTCCATCGGTTCTGAGTGTGACATCCGTTCCCAGATCCAAGTCCGCACTTTGCGTCAGATCCCCTGCATCCAACAGCAGATCCAAGGAACCTGCATCCACTCCGATGTTGCCCCCACTCAGCCCCAGCGCATTCACTTCGCGGATCAAAACTGCGCCGGAACTTTTGGACAGAACCAGCGAGTCCATGTTGGTTTGCAAGCGTCCCGCCACGCCGTTATTCACATTTCCCGCGCCCGCCAAAGTAAGCACCTGCCCACTCAACACGCCCGATCCCGACAGGGCTCCGGTATAAACTTGATTCCCCGTGGTGCTCACACTGGTCACACTGATGTTGTTGGCCAAGACCGTCAGGGTGGAAAGCCCCGTTGCCGCTCCGCTCAGAGTCAGAGAATTCCCCGCCGCCGTCAGTTCCAGCCCAAATCCATTCCCATTCACAGCGGACAAACTCAGAGCCGAGCCGTTCGATTGGATGCTGCTGTTACCCGCCAAGGAAAGTCCTCCCAAAAAGCTCAGACCATCAAAGCCGCTGAACGTCGTGCCCGTAGGAGAAGTGAAGCTGACCAAACCGGCAAAACCGGAGCCTACCGCGCCATCACCCAGACTCACATTTCCGCCAAAGTTCACATTCCCCGCCCCTGTGCCATCCAAGCCGCCCGCGGTGCTGCTGATAGCGTCACTGAAGCTGCTCAACCCAGAACCCTGCAAACTCAAGGCCGGGCCCAACAAGGAACTTAAGAAAGTCACGGCGCCTGAGACCGTTTTCGTTCCCGTGCCACTAACGAGTCCCAGACTGAAACCGCCCCCGTTCACAGCCCCCACTTGGATCAACCCATTGGAGGCGGAAGTGTTCAGAACTGTGTTTGAAGTGAGCAGTGTGTTGGCCAACTGAATTTGGGCCGCCACAACGGCACCGGACACAATCGTCTCAGCGTTCAAGTCGGTCAACTGCCCGCTCAGCGCACCCGCCCCGACAAAGCTGAAGCTATCGCTCAAGGTTCCACCTGTCAGATTTTCAAAGGAACTGAAGCTGAAGCCGGGACCGCCAATGGTTCCGCTATTGCTGCCATTGATGAGCCAATTTTGACCCGCCACATTCGCCCTGTCAACGTGTCGCCCGAATTGGAACCACCCGTCACCACCTCAATGCGACTGAAGCCGGACGCCAGCCCGCCGAAAATGGCGGTGGCGGAAAAATTGGCCAAATCCACTGAGACCACCGAAGCTCTGCCCGCATAACTCAGGCTGTCCGTTCCGATCCCACCATCCAGACTTCCACCAATGCTCCCACCACTGCCCATATTGATGAAATCATCCTGATCTCCCATCAAGACATTCCCGGAAATCAGACCCGCTGCACCCAGATTCAAGCTGTCACTTCCCGCCCCCGCATCCAAGGAACCTGTTAGGGCTCCCGTTCCAACAAAGTCAAAGCTGTCAGCCAGCGAGCCTCCGTTCAGATTTTCAAACGAAACAAAGGTCAACACTCCACCCACATCTCCACTGTTGGCTCCATTGATCGTCCAGGTCTGCACCGCGTTTGCTCCGGTCAGAACATCGGCCAGACTGCCGCCACCTGTAATGCTGCTGATATTGGCAAAAGTTCCACCCAGACTCGTCGCCGCTCCGGTCTGCAAATTCACACTCACCGCCGTCACTCTCCCTGCATAAGTCAGTGAATTAACGCCGCCGTTTCCATTGATCGATCCACTCAGGCTGCCACCCGCCTGCAACTGAAACTGATCCGCAGCGACATTCCCGGTCAAACTCCCAAAATTGCTGAAGCTCAATCCATCCACCGTTCCGCTGTTCGCCCCTGTCACCGCAAAAACATTGGCCGCATTGCGTCCAATCAAGGTGTTGCTTCCTCCCGCCCCGTCCAGACTCTGCACCGAACTGAACAGAAATTGCCCGCTGTTCACATTGCCCGCTCCAACCCCAGTGATCTGCACCGTGTCATCCCCCGTATTTAAAATCAGCGATGTCATTGCGTTTCCTATTAAGCGATTGACCCCGCTGAAGCCAGCCACCCCCGTCGCCACACCCGTTCCGAAATTCACAGACACCGCTCCCATGCGGCTTCCGTAATCCAAAGTATTCGTTGTTCCGCCGCCGCCCTGGATCAAAACAAACAGAGACCCGTCGTTCATGACAAAGTGGTCATCGTCGCCTCCGCCGCTGAGTTGACTGAAATTGTTGAATCCCAGACCATCCACACTCCCCGCACCTGCGCCTGTCAGATTCCAATGGTTGACCACGTTCCGTCCGACCAAGGTGTTTACACCTAAACCGCCGTCCACGGATAAAACATTACTATAAAGCAGTTCACCACTGTTGACATCCCCGGCATTCATCCCGGTGATTTGCACTAAGTCATTACCCGAACCCAGACTCAAGGAAAGCTGACCGTTGCCCACCAAGGCTCCAATGCTGCTGAAGCTTGCGATTCCCGTGGCCGAACCCGACCCGGCTGAGAACGTGACACTCACCACACCAGTTCGGCTGCTATAATCCAGTCGATTCAACCCCAGCCCACCATTGAAGGAGTTGATATTGCCTCCATCCGCTATGTTGAACGTATCGTTGAGATCTCCCCCTACCAGATTTTGTATGGCGCTAAAGGACGACAACAATCCTCCAACCAAACCCGAAAAGTTTCCATTGAGGGTCCAAGTGCGATTGTTATCATCCCCCTCCAGAGTATTGGTTCCCGCCGCTCCGTTCACACTGCCGCTCAGGTTACCCCCCGTTGAAAACTGGAAAAGATCATCCCCAGCATTCCCCGTCAAATTCCCAAAATTACTAAAAATCAATCCATCCACCGTCCCGCTGTTCGCTCCCGTCACCGCAAAAACATTAGCCGCATTGCGTCCGATCAACGTATTGCTTCCTCCCGCCCCATCCAAGTTCTGCACCGAGCTGTAGAGCAGTTGCCCGCTGTTCACATTGCCCGCTCCAATCCCAGTGATTTGCACCGTGTCATCCCCCGTATTTAAAATCAGCGATGTCATCGTGTTTCCCGTCAGGCGATTAATCCCGCTGAACAAGCCCACCCCTGTCGCTACGCCCGTTCCGAAATTCACACTCACCGCTCCCATGCGGCCCCCGTAATCCAAGGCATTCGTTGTTCCTCCCCACCCACGATACTCACAATCGAGCCTCCGTCCGCGATGGAAAAGCTATCATTATCTGTCCCTCCTATCAGAACCTCAAACGAGCCAAAAGTTACCGCTCCGCCGATGCTCCCGCTGTTGATTCCATTGATCGTCCAGGTCTGCACCACATTCGCTCCGGTCAAGCTGTCCGCCACATTACTGCCCCCCACAAAATCACCAATATTACTGAAACCGCCCGCCATACTGGTGGCCGATCCCGTTTGCAAATTCACACTCACCGCCGTCACTCTTCCTGCATAGGTCAGTGAGTTCGCGCCGCTGCTTCCATTGATCGATCCACTCAGGCTTCCACCCGCCTGCAACTGAAACTGATCCGCAGCGGCATTCCCGGTCAAACTTCCAAAATTGCTGAAGCTCAATCCATCCACCGTCCCGCTGTTCGCTCCTGTCACCGCAAAAACATTGGCCGTATTGCGTCCAATCAGCGTGTTGCTTCCTCCCGCCCCGTCCAGACTCTGCACCGAACTGTAGAGCAATTGCCCGCTGTTCACATTGCCCGCTCCAACCCCAGTGATTTGCACCGTGTCATCCCCCGCATTTAAAATCAGCGATGTATTCGCATTCCCAACCAAGGTGTTGATCCCGCTGAAGCCAGACACCCCTGTCGCTACGCCCGTTCCAAAATTCACACTCACCGCTCCCATGCGACCCCCGTAATCCAAGGCATTCGTTGTTCCTCCCCCACCCGCGATACTCACAATCGAGCCTCCGTCCGCGATGGCAAAGCTATCATTATCTGACCCACCTATCAGAACCTCAAACGAGCCAAAAGTTACCGCTCCGCCGATGCTCCCGCTGTTGATCCCATCAATCGTCCAGCTCTGCACCACATTCGCTCCGGTCAAGCTGTCCGCCACATTGCTGCCCCCCACAAAATCACCGATGTTGCTAAATCCTCCAGCTATACTGGTCGCCGCTCCCGTTTGCAAATTCACACTCACCACCGTCGTGCGGGAAGAATAACTCAAAAGATTCGTAGCCCCCGTTCCGCCATTCAAAGAACCCGACAAAGCGCCCAAGCTCTGGAAATTAAAGGTGTCCGCTGCACTGCCTCCCGTGATGTTTTCAAAGCCGCTGTAATTGATGCCCGCCACCGTGAAGGCATTCAGCCCCGTCACATCCCAAGTGCTTGCCGCATTCAATCCCGTCACCAAATCCAGCGTCGATCCTGATCCGATGATCGACTCGATACTGACAAAGCTTGCCGATCCAAACAGAGAACTCAGATCCCCCGCCGTCAGAGAAAGCGGGCCCGCCAAGAGGGAATAATCCGCCGTATCCGTGCCCGCAGCTCCATTGATGACGCTAAAGGATGCAGCAGCGGAAAACTGAAACAGATCCGCCACAGCTCCTCCGCTCAGATTCTCAAAACTGCTGAAACCCACTCCAGTCACGGCACCGGAGCCCGGACCGCTCAAACTCCAGGTATTAACCCCATCCGCACCAATCAGAAAATCAGAAGCAGCTCCGCCGATCAAGTTCCCCACGTTGCTGATCCCACCTGTCCCCGTCGCCGCTCCCGTTTGTAAATTTCACACTCACCCCTGTGCTGTAGGCACTGTAATCCAAAGTGTTAACCCCTCCGCCCCCTTGGATCACCCCCGCCACTCCCAACCCATTACCCAAAACAAAACTGTCATTACCCGAACCTCCGGTCAAATTCTCAAAGGAACTGAAATCAATCCCCGCCACCGTCCCACCGTTGTTGCTCGTAATCGACCACACATTTAATCCATTCACACCGATCAAGGTATCCAAGGCCATCCCACCCACCAGATTTCCCACATTGCTGAACCCCCCCGTCCCCCGTCGCCGCTCCCGTTTGTAAATTCACAGTCACCCCCGTGCTGTAGGCACTGTAATTCAAGGTGTTGACACCCCCGCCTCCCTGGATCGATCCCGTAATCCCAAAACCGTTACCAAAGACAAAACTATCCGCCATCAGGCCTCCCACCAGATTCTCCACCCCGGACCATCCCCTCCAATCAAGCCAGACAAGCTCCCCTGATTGTTTCCCGTAATCCCATAAATTCTCGCCGCATCGTCCCCGGTCAACGTATCCACTCCACCGCCACCAACCAAGGTTCCCGCCAGGCTGCCTCCTGTAACAAAGCTGAACCCATCCGCTCCCGCCCCACCACTCAAGTTTTGCATATTGCTCCACCCAGTCGTCTTACCCGCCAGAGTTCCCACGCCCACTCCCGTAATCACAAAAACATTGCCGTCATCATCCCCACTCAGACTGTTGCTCCCCGCGCCACCATCCAGACTGCCACTCAACGAACCTGTGTTGGTGAAAACAAAACCGTCGTTCCCACCCCCCCCAACCAAAGTCCCCAAACTCCGTAAAAATCACCCCCGCGCCTCCGCTGTTTCCCGCATCCAATCCATTGATGCTCACCGTCACCCCGATGCCTGAAAAGGTCAGGGAATTGCTCTGTCCAACTTCCGCATTCAAAGTCTCCGTGTTGCTGAAACTGAAACTGTTGACTCCATGCGTCAAGGTGCCCGCACGGGCGGCACTCATCACCACATCACTGGCCTGACCGGAACCAACCAAGCTCACCACATCCGCACCCGCCGCCCCGTCCACACTTCCAATCACTCCGCCTGATCCCAACGTAAACGAATCCAACCCCGCGCCACCGATCAAATTTTGCACATTGCTCCATCCACTCGTCTTACCCGCCAGGGTTCCCACACCCACTCCCGTGATGACGAACACATTGCCATCCGCATCCCCGGTCAAGGTATTGACATCTCCGGCCCCGTTTACTGAACCCGTCACGGAGCCCGCATTGTTAAATGTGAAACTGTCCGCTCCCGACCCTCCGCTCAAACTTTGCATATTGCTCCACCCACTCGTCTTACCCGCCAGAGTTCCCACGCCCACCCCCGTAATCACAAAAACATTACCGTCATCA
>JAAUTS010000011.1 GCA_012031345.1 Blastochloris sp.
AGGCATCGCCCGCGCCAGTGGTGTCCAAGGCGTGGGTGACGTTTTGGGGGTGGGATGGGCGTGACTTGGGCATCGCGGGCGATGAAGGAGCCGTCCTTACCGACTTTGACGGCGGCGACCTGACAGAGTTGATTCAATTCCAGAGCGAGGTCCGGGTAAGTTTTGTCCGGACCGAGAAAGGCTTTGGCTTCGTCTTCGTTGGCGAAAACGATGTCGATGTAGGTTCCGAGGATGTCGGTCAGTTGTTCGCGCGCGGCTTGGACGACTTCGAACGAGGCCAGGTCAAGGCTGATGGTGCAGTGGGCTTGTCGGGCGAGCTTGAGGATGTGGAGGGTGAGTTCCGGGTTGAAGAGAAGATAACCTTCCAGATGCGCGTGGCGACAGTCCTGGAAGTCGGCGAGGGTGATGTCCTGTGGGGAAAGAGTGAGGGCGGCTCCGAGGTTGGTGCGCATGGTGCGTTGGGAGTCGGGGGTGACGAGGGAGAGGCAACGGGCGTTGGGGAGATCCCCTTGTTTGAAGCGGGAGACATCGCCTCCGGCCTGTTGGAAGTGGTTGCGGTAGATTTCGGCGGCTGAATCATTTCCGAGTTTACCGAGGAAGGTGACGGGCTGGCCGAGCTGGGCGAGGGCCTGAGTGGTGTTGGCGGCGGAACCGCCGGGGACGTGATGGAGCTGGCCTTGGAGGGAGAGGAGGGCTTTTTCCATGGCCGGAGTGTCGAGGTATTCCATACCGCCCTTGGCGCCACCGACCTGGCTGAGAAAGCTGTCGGGGACTTGGGCGAGGGAATCCATGATGGGGGCACCGATACCGATGCAGGCGAAGGGACGGGATGAGCTGGACATAAGATTTTTTGGCTTGGGGCGGAGAGAGGTGGTTATTTTTTATGGGTCCAACGGGGCACTTCATGCTGCCGGGCGATGAGACAGAGAAGGTGACTGCCGATGGGGATGGTAAGGAATTGGAAACAGATGGCGAGGACGACTTTTAATCCGGTTTGAGCGAGGCCGAGGTCCACGAGGAGAGCCAGGAGCAGACTGCTGATGCCGAGGGTCATGGCCTTACCGATGGCGTGGGAGCGGCAATAGATGTCCGGGAGACGAATCAGGCCGATGGCGGCCAGGAGGATGAAGAAGGCGCCGCTGAGCAGGAGGGTGGCGGTGAGCAGGCTGGTGATCATTCGTCTTTTCCTGGTTAGGTTTTTTCCCGAGGTAATAGGTGAGGGCCACAGTGCCGACAAAACCGAGGAGGGAAAAAAGGAGAATGAGTTCGAGGAAGAGGGTGGTGTGCCACTCGATGGAAAGGATAACCATGAGGCCGACGGAAGAGACGGCGATGAGGTCAAAGGCAAGGATGCGGTCAAAGACGCTGGGGCCTTTAACCAAGCGCCAGAATCCGGCCAAGATGGCGAGAATGATCATGATTTCCGCGAGGCTGAGGATGTGATTCATCGGGTGAATGCCAGGATGGCCTCCTTAAGGGTGCGGTCGATTTGGCGGCATAGTTCCTCGGGTTCAGCGGCGTCGAAGGCGTGGAGGTGAAGTTCCTGTCGGTCCAGGTCAACCTGGACGGTGGTGGTGCCGGGAGTGAGGCTGATGCATTGGGAGAGGAGAAAGATTTCGAAGCCATTGAGTCCGGGAACCGGGTAGATGAGGAAGTCGGGCTGCATTTTTTCGGTGGGTTGAAAAAGAACGGAGCGAGCGATGGTGATGTTGGCGAGGGCGAGTTCACGGAAGAAGACCAAGATAAAGCGGAGGAAGCCGTGGAGTCGGCGGAGGTAAGTGGAGACGGGAAGAACCTTTTGGAAAAGGAGGAGAAGGACGTAGGAGCCGAGGGCACCGAGGCAGAACTCCGGGAGGGAGCCTTGGGCGAGGAACATCCAGGTCAGGGCCAGGCTGAGGTGGAGCAGAAATCCGGCAAACATCAGAAGCCTCCTTTTCCTGGGGTGTCCATGACAGCTTGGATGTAGGCGGATTGGTCCAGGGCCATATCCGCTGCGATGGTGGCGAGGCGGAAGACGCCTTCCACCCCGAGTCCGATGCCAAGAGAAATGAATGTCACGCCGAGGATGACGGCGGTGAGAGGTTCCAGCGGGGATCTTCCAGACGCAGGGGTTGGGCTGGGGTGGGGTTCCAGAAGGCGCCGAGCCAAATTTTCAGCATACTGTAGAGGGTGAGTATGCCGGCGACGAGGGCAGCGGCGATGAGGATGTATTGTTGCAGGTCGATGCCTTCGACAAAGATCAGATATTTACCCCAAAATCCGCTGAGAGGCGGGATGCCGGCGAGGGAGAGGGCTTGAAAAAGAAAACAAAGGCCCAGGACGGGAGCGGCTTTCCAAAGACCTCCGGTGCGCTCGAGATGGTCGGTTCCGTTGAGGCAGGTGACGGTGCCGCCAATGAGGAAGAGGGTGGCTTTGACGAGGATGTGGTGGATGATGTAGAGGACACAGGCGGCCAGCGAGAGAGGAGTAAAGAGACCGATCGCGAGAACCATGTAGCCGATCTGACTCAAAATGTGGAAGGAGAGAATGCCGCGGATGAAGTTTCTGGAGACGGCACCGATGACGCCAAAGATCATGGTGGCACCAGCGACCCAGGCGAGGGTCAGGTGGAGGCCGGAGTAGTCGTGGGGGAGCACGGTGGTAACCATGCGGAAAAGGACATAAACACCGACCTTGGTCAGCATACCGGCAAAAAAGGCGGCGAGCGGTGTGGGGAGGATGGGATAACTGTTGGGCAGCCAATAATAGAGGGGGAAGAGACCGGCCTTGATGGAGAAGACCAACAGTAGGAGGGTGGAAAAAAGAAGGAGGCGGGGATCGGCGGCCAGAGAGTCCGCTTGGGAGGCCATGTGGGCGAAGTTGAGGGAACCGTAGAGGGCGTAGGCTATGCCGCAGGCCAAGAGAAAGAGGGTGCTGCCGACGAGGTTGATGGCGAGGTAGGGGAAGGCTTGTTTGACATCCCAATCATTGGATTCGAGGGTGAGCAGGGCGTAGGAGGAAATGAGCATGATTTCAAAGGCGACGAAGAGGTTGAATAAATCGCCAGTGACAAAGGAGAGGTTGATTCCGGTGAGGAGGAAGAAGAAAAGGGGTTGGCGCAGGGGATGTTCGGAGCGGGCGGAGAGTTCGAACATGCCGTAGAGGAGGGCGGCGAGGGCGCTGAATCCCGAAAGGAAGAGCATGATGGCGGCGAGAGGATCGAGAACCGAGGTAATGCCGACGGGGGCTTTCCAGTCTCCAAGATTGAGGACGAGGCGTTCGGAATCCAAAGCCAGCGTGATGGCGTGGTAAAGGGCCAGGACAGTGAGCAGGGAGGCCATGCTGAGGGCAAAGCTGCGACGGGCAAGGGAGGGCTGTCGCCAGAGGAGTCCGATGATTCCGACGAGCAAGGGTAGGCAGACGTAAACGATGGGCCAGTTCATGAGGGGGCGTCTTCTCCTTTTGAGGTATCGCCGGATTTGGGGTGATAGAGTTCACAAGCGTTGGTGACGCCGTGATCGAGGAAGAGGCGGTAAAGGAGCACGACGAGATAGGCACTGACGCCAAAGCTGATGACGATGGCGGTGAGAATGAGGGCCTGGGGGAGAGGATCCACGTAGGAGCTGGAGTTGGGGGAGATGATGGGGCTGTCTTTGCCATCCGGCGGGCCGGACATGGCGAGGAGGAAGAGGTTGACGGCATTCGACAGCAGCACGAAGCCGAAGAGCATTTTGACAAAGCTGCGCTGCAGGATGAGGTAAAGGGCGACGCTGAAAAGGGTGCCGACGAGCAAGGCGGTATCAAGTTGCATGGGGATTGTCCTCCTTGGTCAGGGCAGTTTCTTCGATGGGGGATTCATGGAGGCTGGAGTATTCGTGGACTTCGTTAGGCAAAAGACCGCAGCGACCGGAGGTGGAACGGGCCATGATAAAAATCACTTTGGTGCTGATGCCGATGACCAGAAGATAAATTCCTAGGTCGTAAACCAAGGGCGTGCCGAGGGGGACCTGACCCAGGTAGGGGACGCTGACGTAGGTGTTGTAGTGTTCAAAGAAAGGTCGATTGAGGAGCAGCGGAGCCAGGCCAGTGAGCACGGCGAGGAGCAGACCAAGAGCGGCGATGCGGATGGGGTCGAGTTTGAGCTGGGCTTCCATTTCATCAAATCCATGGGCCAAACCATGCAGCAAGATGCCGATGGTGGCGGCGAGTCCGCCGATGAATCCTCCGCCGGGTAGATTATGACCACGCAGCAACAGATAGACGGAGAAGAGGGCGACGACGAAAAACACCAAGCCAGTGGCGATGCGCAGGAGGAATGAGCCGGGGTTGTTCATGACTGGGAAGGTTCCTTGGGTTGAATGGGCTGGCTTGATTCAAGGGGCGGGAGTCCGAAGCCGACGGGTCCGAATTCTGCCAGGCGCCGTTCTTCCGAGCTGCGTTTGTATCGCATGACTAAACCGATAGCACCGAGCACGGCGATGAGCAGGACGGTGATCTCACCCAAGGTATCGAAGGCACGGAAGTCGATGATGACGGTATTGACGGCGTTGGTTCCCTTGGCCAGAGGAAGGGTTTGTTCCAGGACGAGTGAGCCGACATTGGCGGAGGAAGGCCGAACCTGGGTGATGAGAACGAGGCTGGTGACAAGGAGACCGGTGCCCAGGGCGATGCCGAGGTTGAAGAGGTTGCGGGGAGTGAGTTGTTGGTCATCGCGTTCCCCTTGCTGAGCGGACTTGGGGAAGCGTGAGAGGAGCAGGAGGATGAGCAGAAGCATGGCGGACTCGATCAACATCTGGGTCAGAGCGAGGTCGGGGGCGCGGTAGAGCACGAAATAAAAGGTGATGAGAAACCCTGCGGCGGAGAGGGAGAGCAATTGTTGGGTCCAGCGTTTGAGGTAGAGTGGGCCGAGGGCGGCGAGGATGATGAGTCCGGCGGTGAGGCTGCGGAGGAAGTTGGGTTTCCAGAGGGTGAGTTGAGCCCAGATTTCCGGTCCCCAAAATAGCAGGGTGGCCCAGAGTGAACTGAGCAGACTGAGGAGGAGGGCGCAGATGAGGATGGGGATGTAGTGGAGGGGACGATCGGCGCTGAGAGCCTGGGTGAGAAGTTTGGTGGACTTGTTGAAGAGGAGGATGCCGTGTTCAAAGTGTGAGTCGAAACGGAGCAAGGGAGGGATGCTTAAGTCCCAGCCGAGTCGGGATTTGAGATAATACAAGGCGAAACCCAAGAGGAGGATGGCGGTGCTCAAAGCCAACTCGGGGGTGAAGCCATGCCAGAGATAAAGAGCTTTGGGCTCTTTGAGGTGCAGGCCCAGGACTTGATAGTCTTTTAAGGGTTGATCCAGGAGGCCGGGAAAGAGTCCGAAGAGGAGAATGAGGCTGGCGAGAAACATCGGCACGGCCTGGATGGCGGCACTGGGTTGATGCCAGTGATGAGAGACGGGTTCGGGGAGGGGGCCGCGGAAGAGATGAAGAAAGAGCCGGGCGGAGAAGGCGACTTTGATCAGGGAGGCGAGCACGATGGCCAGGATCAGGAGAGTGACGGTGCTTTGGTGTTTGTCCCAGAGGGCGAAGAGATCCATCAACATAAGTTCCTTACTGATGAATCCGAGGGTTCCGATGAAACCTGCCATGCTAGAAACGGCGATCAGACAGGCGGCACCGAGCCAGGGTGTTTTTTTTCCAAAGCCCACCGAGTTGACGGATGTCACGGATACCGCAGGAGTGATCGACAATGCCGACGATCATGAAAAGGCAGGCTTTATACAAGGCATGGCTGAGGATGTGGATGAAATCGAAATGAACGCCGACGCTGGAGCCCATGCCGTAGAAGCCGATGAGGAAGCCAAGTTGACTGACGGTGGAGTAGGCGAGGATGGCTTTGAGATCGTGGGAGCGGAGGGCGAGCCAAGCGCAATAGAGCATAGTTCCGAATCCGATGGAGCAGAGCAGGGGGAACCAGAGTTCGGCCTGATGAAAGACGGGGAAGATGCGGGCGCAGAGATAGACGCCGAGTTTGACCATGGTGGCGGAGTGGAGGTAGGCACTGACCGGGGTGGGGGCGGCCATGGCATTGGGCAACCAAAAATGGAAGGGGAACTGGGCGGACTTGCCCATGGCACCGAGGAAGATGAGGACGAGAGCGGCGTTGAACCATGGGCTGGAATGTAGGGAGTTGAGATCTGAGGTGATCAGATCCGACCAGAGCCAGGTGCCTGTTCCCAGTCCGAGCATGATGAGGCCGAACAACATGATCAGACCTGTCAGGCCGGTGATCAACAGAGCCATCCGTGCTCCGTGGCGTGAGCCTTCTTTTTCGTGGGAAAATCCGATGAGGAGGAAGGAGGCGATGCCTGTTAATTCCCAACAGATGAACATGGTGATGAGATTGCCTGCGAAGACCGTGCCGAGCATGGCGGTGAGGAAGAGCAGGAGGTAGGAGTAGAAACGGCCGAGGGCGGAGTCCTGATCCCCTTCAAAGTAAGAGCGGGCATAGAGAAAGATGAGGGTGCCGATTCCGGTTACAATCAACCCGAAGAAGAGGGAGAGTCCATCCACGAGAAAGGTCAGGTTGATGGAGAGGGAAGGAACCCAGGGAAGTTCGAGCAGGGTTTGGGATGAGCCCCTGGTCTGGAGAGCCAGAGCGAGGAGCAGGGCGAAGGAGATGAGCGGAATGAGGGGGAGAAGAAGGCCGGAGTTGCGGCGGAGTTGTTGATTAAAAAAAGGCACAAGCAGGGCGCTGCCCAAAGGCAGCAAAAGTGCAGACAAGATTAGGACCAAGGGTGTTTCCATGCTCGTCGTCAAATAAAGGCGCAAAAAACCTGATGACAAGCTTCTTGAGAAAAAAACCTTGTGAGTGTGGGGAAAAAAGCCCAGAAGAAGCGCCAACCAACAGTGCATGGCTGGGCTTCGTTGGAATTGGAGCAGAGGCCGGAGAGCAGGAAAAAACAACATGATCGACACGACACTTATTTTAGCCAGTGCGGGAGTGGAGCCTCACCCGCTGATGATGATTCCCTTTGCTCTGCTGCTGGGGGCCATCGCGGTCATGCCCTTTATCAACAAGCACTGGTGGGAGCATCATTATCCGAAGGTGGCGGTGGGCTTGGGTTTGATCTGTGTGGTTTATTATCTATTGGTGATTCATGCCGGGGAGAGGATGTTGCATGTGGCGCATGAGTATGTGACCTTCATCTGTCTGATCGGCTCACTTTTTGTGGTGGCCGGGGGCATTCATATCCGGGTCAAGGGAGAATCCACGCCTGCGATCAATTGTTTATTTTTGGGGATTGGTGCGGTGCTGGCCAACATCATCGGCACGACGGGTGCCTCCATGTTGTTGATCCGGCCCTGGATACGGATGAACAAATACCGCATCACGGCCTTTCATATTGTTTTTTTATCTTCATTGTCAGCAACGTGGCCGGGAGTTTGACGCCGATTGGGGATCCGCCCCTGTTTCTGGGTTATCTCAAGGGTGTGCCATTTTGGTGGGAGTTGGAATTTCTCTGGCAACCCTGGGTGGTCACGGTGAGTTTGTTGATGGGAGTGTTTTATGTGCTGGATCGTCGTAATTTTATGCGTGCGCCCAAGGAGGTGAGGGAAAGCCAGACGGAGCATGAGGAGTGGCGTTTTGATGGGGCATGGAATCTGCTTTTTTGGGGTGATTTTGGGGCGGTGTTTCTGGCTTCACCCTGGCGAGAGGTTTTGATGGTGGGGGCGGCGCTGGGTTCGTATTTGAGCACGTCCAAGCAAATCCATCTTTCCAACCATTTCAGTTTTGAACCGATCAAGGAGGTGGGTTGGTTGTTTCTGGGAATTTTTGCCACCATGGTGCCCGCTTTGGATTATCTGGCGGGACATGCCGGGGAGTTGGGGGTGGATACGCCCATGAAGTTTTATTTTCTCACGGGCGGACTTTCCGGGTTGTTGGATAATGCTCCGACTTACCTGACTTTTTTAACGGCATCAGTCAGTCAGCATGTTTCGCTGGTGGATGGACATACGCTGAACGTGGATAAGCTGGCGGATCTGCGGGAGTATATTCAGCTTCACGGGATTGAGTTGATGGCGATTTCGCTTGGGGCGGTTTTTTCGGTGCCATGACTTACATTGGCAACGGGCCGAACTTCATGGTCAAGTCGATTGCGGAACAGGCCAAAGTAGAGACGCCTAGTTTCTTCGGATATATCGTGAAATTTTCTCTTCCGATACTCTTGCCGATTTTGATTCTGGTGGGTTGGCTGTATTTTCGTTGATTCGATGGGCGGGCTTGCTGCTAGATTCGAGGTGGAAAGGTCCCATAGCTCAAATGGATAGAGCAGCGGTTTCCTAAACCGTAGATCCCAGTTCGATTCTGGGTGGGGCCAGGTCTTTGGGATTGGAGCTTGTGGCTTGTGTTTGGGTGAGGGGTGTTTAAACTGACTCTATGAAGATGTTGAGGGTGACCTTGTTGTTTTTGATGTCTCTATTCAGTCTTCAGGCGGAATCGGTGGATCGTGTCTATGAGATGGGTTCGGCGGACCCGGCAGAGTTGGAGTTCATGATCAGGCAGGTTTTGAGCAAGGAGGGGAAAGTGGTGGTGTTGAAGGATCGGGGCAAATTGTTAGTGCAGGATCGAGCCTCGGTGCATGAGACGGTGGCTTTGATTCTCGCGGATGTAAACAAGCCCCGGCCCAATGTGAAGGTGGAAGTGATTTTTAATGAAGAGACCAGCACCCACGATCAGTCTGCGGATGTGGGATTCCGGGTGGGTGGACGGGATGTGCAGGTGGGAAATCGGCCTGGGCCGAACAATTCGGTGGATTTGAATTTGAGAAATCAACGCACCACGACCAGTCGGAGTTCCGGTCAATTTCTGGTGGTGCAGAGTGGCATGTCGGCTTCCCTGCGGGTGGTGACGGAGCTACCCTTTGTGGATTATTTTTATCAATTTGCGCGGGGACGGGGTTATGTGGTGCAGGAGACGCGCTGGCGGGACATTGGTTCGCAGATGTCGGTGCGCCCGCTGGTGCGGGGAAATTTGATTGAAGTGGAGTTGATGCCGCAGATTACCGCTTTGGTGGATGGACGGCGGGAGATTATTGATTATCGGGATTTGGCGACAACGGTGGTGGTGGCGGATGGGCAGGAGGTGGCCTTGGGAGGGTTTCAGGGGGCGGGGGATGAGTTCAATCGGAATTTTTTCTCCGGGGGCGGGAGCAGCCGTCGCAGTCAATCCTCGGGATTCAAGTTGAGGGCCAGCATTTTCAATTATTGAATCCTGTTGAAAGTTTCAGTGGCAGCGGCTAGCAAACAAGGATTGTTCCAATTCTGGGAGCGGGACCGGGTGCGGGTTGAGCTGCCTTCTTTTTTTAAACATTATCCTAACAACTAAAAATGAATCGTTTTGCAATCACCGGAGGTATTGCCTGTGGGAAGTCCACGGTGGGGGCAGGGATGGAGCGGTTGGGTTGGCAGGTGATCGATACGGATGTGTTGGCCCGCAGGTTATTGGAGCCAGAGGGTGCGGCTTACGAAAAAGTTGTTGACTCTTTCGGTCAATCCATCCTTAATGAATCAGGTTTAATCGACCGTTCCCTTCTCGGTGAAATCGTTTTCAATGATCCCGCGAAAAGGAGTTTGTTAAACTCAATCCTTCATCCCCTCATACGCGCAGAGTGGCAGTCCTCGCATTCTCTCTTCATCCAGCATGGTCCGACGCTCATCGTCATTCCGCTGCTTTTTGAAACCGGAATCGAGACATGGTTTCAGTCCGTGGCGTGTGTGGGATGCTCACTTGAAAGGCAGCGCGAACGCTTGGCCGGACGGGGCCTGAAAAACAGGCAAGCGGAGCAGAGGATCGCAGCGCAGTGGCCGATGGAAGAAAAACTTAAACGAAGTCATTTGGTCCTTTGGAATGACGGCAGCATGGAGCTGCTTGAACAACAAATCCGGCTTTTGGACAGCCGGTGGAAACGGAATCTGTGATCCCCAAAATTTTGAAGAAACTGGTCCCCCGGACCGAAAATGCAGAAAGCCAAGTTATGTCGAACGAAGAATCCAGCCCGAGTGCCGCGCCTGATAAGAGCGGCGGTAGCCAAGAATCCCGTGAACCCCGCGAATCCCGCCAGCCCCTGGATACGGGCGAACCCAGAATGCGCCATGACGGAGGGGCAAGACAGGGAGGGGGACGCAACAAGGGACGTTTTTTCCGTCGTGGTCGCCGTGGCGGCAACGGAGGTCCGCAGCGTGGCGGACCAGGTATGGATTACCAGATGACCCCGGTCATCGGGATGAATACATGCCCGCAGTGGAGCCAGCGGCCCCTGCGGCGAATGGTGAGGAAGGCGCGGAACCTCTGCCCTTGCCTCCCGGTAAGGACTTCCATCTGGCGGATCTGCAAAAGATGAAAATTCAGGAACTGGCTGAGTTGGCCGTTTCCTATCACATTGAGAACATCGGTTCCCTGCGCAAGCACGAGGTGATTTTTGAAATTTTACGCCGCAACGCCCGCAGCGGAGGACGCATGTATGGGGAGGGAATTTTGGAAATTTTGCCCGACGGCTACGGCTTCCTGCGTTGGCCGACCAACAGTTACACTCCTTGCCCGGAGGATATTTATGTATCTCCGTCCCAGATTCGCCGCTACGGCCTGAAGAAAGGCGATCAAATCGGTGGTGAGGTGCGTCCTCCCTTGCAAAAGGAACGTTACTTCGCCCTGCAATCCGTGGACAAACTGGAGGGTGAAGCACCGGAAAAAGCGAAGAGCGTGATTCACTTCGACAACCTGACTCCGCTTTTCCCGAATCGTCGTATTTTGTTGGAAACCAAAACCAAACCGGACATGGCCATGCGTGCGGTGGATTTGGTGACGCCTATTGGCTTCGGTCAGCGTGGGTTGATCGTCGCTCCTCCCCGCACCGGGAAGACGGTGCTGATGCAGAAGGTGGCCAATGCCATCTCGGAAAGTCATCCCGAGGCGTATCTCATCGTTTTATTGATCGATGAACGACCGGAGGAAGTGACGGACATGAAACGTTCGGTCAAGGGTGAGGTCATCAGCTCCACCTTTGATGAACCGCCGGAGCGTCACGTGCAGGTGGCGGAGATGGTGATTGAGCGGGCCAAGCGACTGGCCGAACGCAACATTGATGTGGTGATCCTGCTGGACAGCATCACCCGTCTGGCGCGGGCTTACAACACCTTGCAACCGCACAGTGGCAAGATTCTCTCGGGTGGGGTCGATGCCAACGCCCTGCACAAGCCACGCCGCTTCTTCGCTGCAGCGCGAAATTTGGAAGAGGGAGGCAGCCTGACCATCATCGCCACGGCCTTGGTGGATACGGGAAGCAAGATGGATGAGGTGATCTTTGAAGAGTTCAAGGGCACGGGCAACATGGAGGTCAACCTGGACCGGGCCCTGGTGGACAAGCGAGTTTACCCAGCCATCAACATTCCCAAATCCGGCACGCGCAAAGAGGAGCTTCTCTACCACACGGACGAGATGCCCCGCATTCACATGTTGCGTAAAGCCCTCAGCTCGCTGCCTCCGGTGGAGAGCATGGAAATTTTGTTGGATCGTTTGAAAAAGACGAAAAACAACATCGAGTTCCTGCTGGCCATGAACTTAAAGGATTGATCCCGACTTAACCAGGGTTGGGTCATGCTTGCCTCTGTTCCGAAAATGGAGCAGGGGCGGCACGAGGATTTTCTGCTTAACAGGCGCGGGGCTTTTGCTACGTTCCTCACTTTATGTCGTTGATTGTTCAAAAGTATGGAGGCACCTCGGTCGGCAATCCTGAACGGATCCGTAACGTGGCCCGCCGGGTGGCGGAGTGGCATCGGCAAGGGCACCAAATTGTCACCGTGGTTTCCGCCATGTCCGGGGTGACGGATGGCTTGATCAAACTGGCCAAAGAAGTTTCCGATGAACCCTCCGAGCGGGAGATGGATGTGCTGCTTTCCACCGGGGAACAAACCACCATCGCCCTGCTGGCCATGGCGCTTCATGCGGCGGGAGTTCCCGCCGTTTCCCTCACGGGGGCGCAGGCGGGTATCGTGACCGATGGCGTTCACACCAAGGCTAAAATTTCCAACATCACCCCTGGCAGGTGAAAGGTTTTTGGACGAGGGACAAGTGGTCATCGTGGCCGGCTTTCAAGGTCAAACTTTGGAAGGTCAGATCACCACTCTAGGCCGGGGCGGATCGGATTTGACTGCCATCGCTATCGCCGCTGCGGTTAAGGCGGATCTTTGTCAAATTTACACCGACGTGGACGGCGTGTACACGGCGGATCCACGCATCGTTCCGCAGGCCAGGAAAATCGAGGAAATCTCCTACGACGAAATGTTGGAGATGGCCAGCTCGGGCTCCAAAGTCATGCAAGCTCGCTCGGTGGAGTTTGCCAAGAAGTTCAACGTGATTTTTGAAGTTCGATCCAGTTTCAACACCAACCCAGGGACCCTAGTGAAAGAAGAAAACCAGTCGATGGAACAAGTCGTCGTGCGCGGCGTGAGCGTGGAAAAAAATCAGGCCAAAGTCACCATCTCGGGAGTGCCGGATCAGCCGGGCATCGCGGCCAGGTTGTTCCAGGCCATCGCGGATGCCAGCATCAACGTGGACATGATTGTTCAGAACGTTTCCAACACCGCCGCGGGTGGGGGCAGGGGACAGACGGACATCACCTTCACCATCAATAAAGACGACATGGTCAAGGTGAAGAAAATCACCAGTTCCATGACGGAACTTTCCTCCGCCCATGGGGTGGATATCCAGGACGGCATCGCCAAACTTTCCGTGGTCGGCATCGGGATGCGCAGTCACACGGGAGTTGCGGCGAATCTATTCAGCGCACTCTCGGAGGCGGGGATCAACATTCAAATGATCTCCACCAGTGAGATCAAGATCGCGGTGGTGATTGACGAAAACAAGGCGGCGGAAGCGGCTTTGGCCGCGCATACGCGCTTTGGTTTGGGGGAGTGAGGGTCGGGTTCTGCCGTTGATGTGTAACAATTGAATGACATTTTCCGGTTGGACTTCCCAAGCCGAATCCTCCAGACATGATGTCAGGGTGAAAACTTCCATAACACTGGGTCTGGGGTTCTTGGTTTGCTTCCTTCTCATCTCCTGCGGAAATCAGGAGATCCAACCTGTGGACGGGGGTGGTTCCCCGCAAGGTTCATCCGGCAATGTGCTCGAACTGGTCTTCACCTACGGCTCGGAAAAAGAGGAGTGGTTGAGGGAGGTTACGGCCGATTTCAACGCGCAGAAAAACAAGACGGGGCAGGGACGAGTCATCTCGGTCAAGGCACTGCCCATGGGTTCGGGAGAATCCATTCAGGAGGCCTTGTCCAGCAGCCGTGAGGTGCACCTGGTAAGCCCGGCTTCAGGAGCTTTCATCAAGTTGGGAAACGCCGAGTCACGGGTCAAGACAGGGAAGGATTTGGTGGCCAGCACGGATAATTTGGTTTTGTCGCCCGTGGTGATCGCAATGTGGAAACCGATGGCAGAGGCTTTGGGTTGGGGTAAAAAGCCGATTGGTTGGGAAGAGATTCTCGGCATGGCCAAAAATCCGAAAGGTTGGGCCTCCCAGGGTTTTCCGCAGTGGGGCAGTTTTAAATTTGGTCACACTCATCCGCAATTCAGCAACAGTGGATTGATTTCCCTGTTTGCCGAAGTTTATGCGGCCACGGGGAAAACAACGGGCCTGACCCTGGAAGACATCGCCAAGCCCTCGACGGCTGCTTATCTGGGAGGCATTGAAAGATCGGTGGTGCACTACGGCAGCTCTACCGGCTTTTTTGGAAAAAAGATGTTTGCCAACGGACCACGTTACCTGAGCGCGGCAGTGCTTTATGAGAACATGGTGATCGAGTCCACCTCGGATAAATACACGCTGCCCTTTCCCGTGGTGGCCATTTATCCCAAAGAAGGCACGTTCTGGTCGGATCATCCGGTGGGGATTGTAGAGCGTGAATGGGTCACGGCGGAGCACCGGGAGGCGGCACAGACTTATATTCGTTTCCTGCTGGCCCGGCCCCAACAGGAAAAGGCGCTGCCCTACGGCTTCCGGCCCAGTGATGTGGAGATTCCTTTGGGTGCGCCTTTTGATGCGGCCCACGGGGTGGACCCAATGGAGCCGAAAACCACGCTGGCTGTTCCTTCGGTCGAAGTCATGGATGCCATTCTAAAGCTTTGGGATGAGCACAAAAAACATTCCGCCATCAGCCTGGTTTTTGACATCTCCGGCAGCATGAACGAGGACAGTAAATTGGCCAATGCCAAGGAAGGGGCCTTGCAGCTTCTGGGGATTTTGAATGAACGCGATACCTTTTCCTTCCTGCCTTTCAGTTCCAAACCGAACTGGGCGGCGGAAGATATTTCCATCAAAACAGGCCGTGAGCAGATGCGGAAACTCATCAGCTCGCTTTATGCGGAGGGTGGGACGGCTCTTTACGATTCCATCCAAACCGCTTACGAGAAACATTTGCGGGATCGGGAAAAGAATGGGGATAGAATTTCTGCCATCATCGTTCTCACGGATGGGGCGGACACGAACAGCGCGGTCAAATTGGATCAACTTCTGGAGGCAATCCGTTTCGACCACGAACTCCGCACCATCCGGGTCTTCACCATTGGGTACGGAAAAGGCGCGGAAAAGGAAAAGCTGAAGAAAATTGCGGACGCCACCCAGGCGAAGTTTTATGAGGGGACGCCGGAGAACATCCAGTCGGTATTCCGTGACATCTCCACATTCTTCTAAGCGGGAAGTTTTAAAACATTGTGAATGCACCCTTTCAACCTCGGCCACCCTCGGACGGACCCAAAATCACTTTTTTGGGAAAACTCGTGGTGGCCTTTTTTGCCGGAGCCTGCCTCTATGGGGCTTGGTGGCTTTATGACAACAACCAACTGGGTCGCGGCAGCACCAGTTCCCCGGCTGCGACGGACAAGCAGAATTCCTCGGGTTTTTTGGGTTTGGGCGGAGGACCTGAGATCGAGGTGGGAATTGCGTATGGGACGGAAAAAAAACGTTGGTTGGAATGGGCGGTGGCTGAGTTTGCCAAACCCGGGAAGGTTCCCGGATCAAGATCAACCTGATCCCGATGGGTTCCTTGGAAGGGGCGCAAGCTCTGTTGGGGGGAGACACGCGCATTCATGTGTGGAGTCCGGCCAGTGCGCTTTACAAGGACACTTTTGTTCAGGATTGGCAGGTCAAACATTCCAGTAATCCGATTTTACGGGAGGAGCCCCTGGCCTTGAGTCCTATGGTTTTTGTGTTCTGGGATGATCGTTACGAAGCCTTTATTAAAAAATACAACACGGTCAATTTTGACACCATCGGTCAGGCTTTATCGGCACCGGGAGGCTGGGACGGCATCGCGGGCAAGCCTGAGTGGGGGCTGTTCAAGTTTGCCCACACCCACCCGAACGAATCCAACAGCGGACTGATGACGCTGGTTCTGATGGCGCATGAGTTTTATAAAAAACCCCAGGGCCTCAGCATGAAAAACATTCTGGCACCCGAATTTCAGACCTGGATGAATGGAATCGAGCGGGGAGTGAGTGGTTTTTCCAACAGCACCGGGAACATGATGCGGGAGATGGTGCTCAAGGGCCCCGCTTCTTATGACGCTCTTTTCGTTTATGAAAGCGTGGTCATTGATTACCTGAAAAGTGCGCGGGGTCGTTGGGGGGAACTGCGGGTGACCTATCCCCAGTTGAACATGTGGAATGACAATCCCTATTATGTGTTGGATACACCCTGGAGCAGTAAGGATCATCAGAAAGCGGCGGGGATCTTTTTGGATTTTCTGGTGAGCGAGCCGATTCAGAAACAGTCTTTGGTTCATGGCTTTCGTCCGGGCAACCCAATCGTACCGATCATGGAGCCGGACAGTCCCTTCGTGGTCCATGCTGCGTCCGGGCTGAAAATTGACATCGGCCAGAATTGCGAAAGCCCGAAGGCGGAAACCATCAACAACCTGTTAGCCTCCTGGCAGCGGAGTCAGGGTTCGCGTTGAAAAACCTGGTTCAACGAAGATTGAAACTTTTCCTTACAACTCCTAAAGTGTCCTGACCAACGAAAGTTCAACCATGCTCAAACGTATCAGTAATCTCGTCCGTGGTTTCCTCGGACTGTTTATCTCCGGTCTGGAACGCCAGAATCCTGAAGCCTTGCTTGAAGTGGAGAAGGAGAACCTGCGGAAGCAGATCGCTAACTACAACCAGGGTCTGGCGGCTCATGCCGGGCTTTGTGAGCGCTTGATGAGTCAGGTCAAGAAGCTGGAAAATGACGAGCGCGAGCTGCGGGCCAAGGCTGCGGCCAATCTGCGGGCAGGCAACCGTGAGGCTGCCGGACAGTATGCTCTGCGCCTGCAAACGGTGACGCGGGAACTGGCGGAAAACCGGGAGCAGTTGGCTCAGGCGGAAACCACTTACAAGGAATTGATCCAGGCGCGGGATGTTTCCATCAAGGCGGCCAAGAGCAAGATCGAAGCCCTCAAATCCAGCCTGGACGACCTCAAAATCAAGCGGGCCACGGCGGAACTGACGGAAATGGCCAGCGGCATGATCAGCAGCATCGGCGGTTCCGGAGACACCTTGAATCGTCTGCATGAGATGGTGGAGGAGGAGCGGGAAAAGGCCAGCGGCCGGGCTCGCGTCGCGCGCGACTCTTTGAACACGGAAGATTTTCAAATGAAGGAAGCCGAGCAAGGCGCACTGGCGGAGCAGGCTTTGGCTGATTTTGCGGCTAAGGAGGGAATCACTCTGGAAGCAGCGGCGACTCCTGAAGTTCCGAGCGCAGAGGTCACACCCAGCAAAACCATGGGACCCCAGGCGCAATAAGAAAGTGATGTCATTCCCGCTCAAGCTGGGAGTTCCGTCGAATTTCTGACGCCAAGGAAGCCTGAGCTGCCATCATGTTCCGCTTTCTTAAAGCCGCTTTTTTTGCCCAACCGGAGATCCCCGGTCTGGGTCGGATTCCGCTCAACCTCCTGTTTGTTTTGGTTTTCTTGTTCTGGGCTTGGGGCATCCGGCCTTTTGGCTGCTGGGTTTGGGAGTGGAAATTCTCTACCTGTTGCTCCTATCCACCAACCCACGATTTCATAATGTGGTTATCGCTCTGGACAAGGTGGGGGAACGTCAGAGCGAAAGCAGACAGAGCCAGGCTTTGATGCAACAACTGGACCCGGAGGAAAAGAGGCAGGTCCTGGGCATCTCGGAAAAGTGTCGTCGCATCCTGCGGGCCTATCAGGATTTGCGTTCCGAGCAGTTTTTGATTGATGCCAACGTGGAGGCTTTGGAGAAGTTGCAGGAAATTTATCTCAAGCTGATGATTTCCCGACATTATCTCAGGCAACATCAGGAGGAGGCGGATGAGGAGTCCCTGCGGAAACAGATCCATAAAATCAAAAATGAATTGGCGGAATCGACAAGTTCCAGTTCGCTGCGGGACTCACGGGAAGCCACTTTGCATATTCTAAGTCAACGTCTGGCCAACATTGGCAAGCGCAGCGAGGCCATGGAGGAGATGGAGAGTGATTTGACCCGGATCGAGGCGCAGATCGATCTGGCTTTGGAGAACGCCACCATGTCGGGTAAGACGGAAGTGATCTCAGGGAAAATCGATCTGGTCAGCCGCTTGTTGGATGACGCGATTTACGAGGATTCCGAGGCCATGGCGCGGGTGGTGCATGATACGTATCCCTCGGGTGGAGCGGTGAAGGAGCCGGGTTGAAGTCATGAAAAGCACCGAAGTCAGATTGTTGCCATGGGCGCGGGAAATTATTGCGTTGTATCAAAGCAGCGCGGGCAATCAATTCATCCTGCACGGCAATTTGCAGGATCGTTTTCTTCTGCCGGAGGGGGAGGCAGGCAGGCTGGGTGAACTCCAGGATTATCTCAGGCAAACCTTGTTGCCCGGATTCGATGTCATCCTCAGTTATGATTTGGGGAACGGGGTTCGGGTGGAGAAGGGTGGGGAACTGCTCAGTCAGTGGCCCGCGTATAAGGAACGTCCAGAATTGCCCAAGGCACCGCGTCAGGCGGTGGAATTTCTCACACGATATTTCCGTTATTGTGCAAATTTGGCGCGTTTGGGGCAGAAGCATCATCAGGTGGCCTGCCTGATTCCGGCGGTTCATTTACTGGCTCCAGCAGTCCCAGGTTCGCTCAACTACGACTTGAATGCTCTGGCTTTGCTGATGCGTGAGTGGGCCACGGACCCGCTTCTCACCTCCCATAGTCTGGCCACCTTTCTGTTGACGGACACCCTCAATGACCTGCATCCGCTTTTGGTTCATAATCCCCGGGCCACTTTGTGCAAGGTGCCTCTGCCGGAGGAGGCACAGTTGGTGGAAGCTTTTCGGGTTTTCTTCAAAATGTATCCACAGGCATTGCAACAATTTCAAGATGAGCTTGAGCCGCTGGCCCGACAAATGAAGGGGGCGTCCTTGGGTGCCTTGGAAACTATGCTGCGGCGCAAAGATTATCTCAAAGAAGCGCTGCAAGCCGGGGATGTGGCCGGCCTGAAGAAGGCCATGGTGGAACGCGACAGCAATGATTTGATTGAGTTTATTGAGTCTAAAAAAACGTTGGACGATTTGCACGGGCAGGAAGTTCTGAAAACCCTGCTGCGTCAGGATTTTCAATTATGGAAAGAAAACGATCTACAGGCCATGCCGATGGGTTATTTGATTTGCGGTCCGGTGGGCACGGGTAAGACCTACATGGTGGAATGCCTGGCGGGGGAGGCGGGTGTGCCGGTGCTTAAGATCAAGAACTTCCGGGACAAATGGGTGGGCACTTCCGAGAGTAACCTGGAAAAAATCTTCGGGTTGCTGCAAGCCCTGGGTCGTTGCTTTGTTTTTATTGATGAAGCGGATCAGGCTTTGGGTCGGAGGGATTCCGGGGCGAATGATTCCGGTTTGTCAGGACGCATTTATTCCATGTTTGCCAAGGAAATGAGCAATTCGGCGAATCGCGGAAAAATTGTCTGGGTGCTGGCTTCCAGCCGTCCGGATTTGATTGAAGTGGATTTGAAACGTCCTGGGCGTCTGGATGTCAAGATCCCGATCTTTCCCGCCAGCACACCGGAAGAGGCTTTTGGATTGTTGCGAGCCCTGTGCAAACGGAGGTCGGTGGTTTTGGTTCCGGAGGATTTTGAAACGCTGAAACCCCTGTTGCCGCAGTGGTTGACTCCGGGTGCGGCGGAGGCTTTGGCCGTAAAGATTTATCGGAATGTGAAAGTGAACAAAAGCAGTCCCTTGGTCGCGGCACAACTTTGCCTGAAGGATTATCAGCATCCGGTGCCGATGGAGGTTTTGCGGGCTCAGATTCTGTTGGCGGTGAAAGAAAGCACGGACATTGAGTTCGTGCCGAAGGCGTTTAGGGGATCAGAACTTGATTCCTGATCTGCTCGTAAACGGTGGCCAGGTCACTGGGATGGATGCGGGTATCGGCAGTGGAGGTCATGAAGTTGGCGTCGTTGGTCCAGCGCGGGACGAGGTGAACGTGAAGATGTTCGGGAATCCCCGCTCCGGCAGCGGCACCGATATTGAGGCCGATGTTGAATCCGTGGGATGGTAGAGTTTCTGGATGGCTTTTTTTAAGCGAAGCACGGAGGCCCAGAGATCGGACTGTTCCTCGGCGGACAAGAGGTCGAGGTCATCGACCTTGCGGTAGGGAACGATGAGGAGATGAGCGGTGTTGTAGGGGTAACGATTCAGCAGGGCGAAGCAGGACTTCGAGCGCAGGACAACGAAGTGGGTGGCGTCGTCGTTGGATTGGCCGATGAGTTGGAAGAGCTGCCCTTTGTCAAAGGAGGCTTCCCCGAGGGTTCCGACATAACTGTTGCGCCATGGGGCCCAAAGGTGTTCCATAAAGGCATTAGACCTATGCCTGAAGCTGCGATCAAGCTGAAACAAAAACACCTGCTCATCAATGGAACGGATGATTTCCAAGTGAAGGCCCGTGGGCTGGAACTGGTTGCCCAGTTGGCGCCGGAAGACCCGATGAATTTGGAGACGCTGGACGGGGCGGCTGACTCGGTCGGGAATGCTCTGGAGGTGATTGACCGGGTGAAGGAGGCTTTGTTGACCCTGCCCTTTTTCGGAGGGGGGAAACTGATTTTTTTAAAGAACTGCAATTTTTTGGCAGACTCGGTGGTGGGTAAAAGCGAGTCGGTTCTGGAAAAGCTGGCGGAGATTTTGGAGATCTTGGGGCGGGTGGGGCCGGAGTCGGCCCAACTCTTGATTACGGCGACCTCGGTGGATCGGCGTCGCAGTTTTTACAAACAATTCGAAAAGCTGGGCTACTGCGAGCAATGGGATCTGCCGGAGTTGAAGAACAGTCATGCGATCCAACAATGGATGGATCAGGTGGAGAGAATGATGCGCGAACGGGGCATGAAACCGCAGGCCGGGGTGGTGGAGCGCTTGGTGGAATTGTTGGGAAATGACACGCGCGCGCTCCAGAATGAGCTGGAAAAATTGTCACTCTACACGATGCCGCATGGTGAGGTGACGGAGGAGGATTTGCGGCGGATAGTGTCCAGCACGCGTGAATTGTTGATCTGGGATTTATGCGATGCGGTGACGGAGAACAAAACTTCGGAATCGTTGCACATACTCCGGCAGCTTCTTGCTCAGGGAGAGTCGGAAGTGGGGATTTTGATTTTGTTGGCTGGTCAAATTCGTTTGGCCGCTCTGGGCACACATCTTCTGGAGAATCGCAAACTCAGCCTTAAAAAGAGTGGCACTTTTTTGAATGCCAGTTGTCTGCGGATGCGGAGGATTTGTTGCCGCAGAATAAAAAGGGGGAGAAGCCGAATCTGTTCCGTTTGGCCCGGGTGGTGGACAAGGCGCGACGTCACCCTTCAAGTTCCTGGTTTCGGGCATTGGATGTGTTGTATCAGACCAATCTGGCTCTGGTCTCTACGGGGAGTGATCGGCAGAAGACTTTGGAGACGGCGGTGTTGAGAATTTGCCAAGGCTGATTTTATGGTGAACGTGAAGGAGATCAAAGCAGCGGAGCTGGCCCGGAGGATTCGTGAAGGACTGGGAGCCTGTCTGGTGGATGTCCGGGAGGAGTCCGAGTGGGCCCTGGCCCGACTGCCCGAGGCGCGGCTCATACCGCTCTCCGTTTTTGGGGCGAGAGCATTGTCTGAATTGAATACCTCGGATGAGATCATTGTTTATTGTCATCATGGGGTGAGATCGGAACGGGCTTCGATGTATTTGATACAGAACGGTTTCGATAAGGTCTCGCATTTGGCCGGGGGAATTGATGCCTGGTCCTTGGAAGTGGACTCTTCCGTAAAACGCTATTAGGATGGGGGCACAGTATGTCACCGTTTATCCAGAGTGTTTACGAAAAGTTGCAGCGACATCCCAAGCGGATTGTGTTTCCCGAGGGCTCGGATCCGCGGGTCTTGCAGGCGGCGGCGGAATTTGTACGTTTAAAGTTGGGGCCGGCCATTGTTTTGGGCGAGAAGGAAAAAGTGGCGGCCCTGGCGGCGGAGCATAAAGTTTCGCTGGAATACATCCTGGTGATCGACCCGCTTAAAGCCCAGGATTTGCCACTGTTTGTGCGCCGTCTGGAATCACTGCATCGCTACAAGGGAATCAAGGACGCGGATGCGGAGAAGATTCTGCATAACCCGAATTATTTTGCGGCGATGATGTTGCAGAACGGTCAATGCGACGGCTTGGTGGCGGGAGCGAGTGAGTTTTCCGGCAACATCCTCAGGCCGCTTTTTCAATTGATCAAACCCTTACCGGGGATCAAAAGCATTTCCAGTTGCATGGTCATGGATGTTCCGAATTGTCCCTACGGGGATGATGGGGTCTTTTTCTTTGCGGATGCCGGGGTGATCCCGGACCCCACGGTGGAACAACTGGCGGACATTGCGGTGGAGACCGCCCGCTTGCGTCGTCAATTGACCGGAAAAATTCCCCGCGTGGCCATGCTCTCCTATTCGACGAAGGGCAGTGCCCAAAATAAGCATACGGAAAAAATCATCGCCGCGACGGCTCTGGCCAAGCAGAAGTTGAAGGAGCTGGATATCAAGGCGGAGATTGACGGGGAAATGCAGGTGGACGCGGCATTGTTGCCGGAGGTGGGGAGTTTAAAAGCTCCCGGAAGTCTGGTGGCGGGTCGGGCGGATGTTTTGGTTTTCCCGGATTTGAACTCGGGGAACATCGCCGCCAAGCTGGTGCAGCGATTGGCCAAGGCCACGGCTTATGGGCAAATTTTGATCGGCCTCTCCAAGCCTGCTGCGGAGTTGTCCCGGGGTTCGGCTGTGCAGGACATCCTGGGGGTGGCGGCTCTGGTGGCTTTGCAGGCGATTGAGTATCGTAAGCTGTATCCCGAGCAGGATTTGACGACGGAAGATTGGATTCCGCAGGCGCTGCGTTCCTGAAGTGGGTGGTTGATCATGCTGCAAAATTACACCACGCCCCGGATATTTATTGCAGCCACCCGTCAGGATGATGGCAAGACGACGACCTCACTGGGTCTGACGGCGGTTTTACGGAAACGATTTCAACGTGTGGGTTACATTAAGCCCATAGGTCAGCGTTATGTGGACGTGGACGGACAGAAGATTGATGAAGATTCCGTTCTGATTAACGATACCTACAACCCTGGCCTGCCTCTGGACGCGATGAGCCCGATCGCGGTGGATGCGCACTTTACGCGGGATTATTTGGATGCGGCAGATCCGGTTTCTTTGGAGTCGAGGATTGAGAATGCCTTCAATCGCGCGGCTTGGGAGCAGGACTTTGTGGTGATTGAGGGATCGGGTCATGCCGGGGTGGGCAGTGTTTTTGATATGTCCAATGCCCGGGCAGCCAAGCTGCTCCATAGCAAGGCCATCATTGTCAGTCAGGGAGGGGTGGGCAAACCGATTGATGAAATCAGCCTGAATTTGGCGCTTTTCGAGAAACACAAAGTTGAGGTGGTGGGTGCCATTTTGAACAAAGTGATCCCGGAAAAAATCAGCGATCTTTGGCCCTATGCAGAAAAAGGTTTGGCCCGGCTCGGACTACCTTTGTTGGGCATTGTGCCCCTGCACTTGGAATTAAGAAAACCGACTTTGAACCAGATTGCCCAGGCTTTGGACGGGGAATTTGTGGCGGGAGAAAAATTCAAACGCCCGTCGGGTCGGTCGCTTCAGCATCGCCTCCTCCTCGTCGCGGAATGCGGAGGTTTATTTTGAGCCGCAAAGTGTGCTCATCACGGCGGGGGATCGTGAGGACATGATTTTGGCGATTCTGGGCGGAGCCGGGGAGGGGAGTGAGGCGAAGATTGCGGGGGTGGTCTTGACGCAAGGTTATCTGCCGCAGCCTGGCTTGTTAAAAATCATGAGGAACAAACAGGTTCCCTTCATCAGCGTCAAACACGACAGCTTCATGGTGGCTTCCCAGATCAGTCAGATGTCAGTGAAAACGGAACCGGGCGATACAGAAAAAATCAGCCTGATTCAGGAATTGATTGAGGCCAACGTGAACATTGAACGCATTATCCAGATGGCCATGCCCATTCCGATGGTGCCGGGCACGATTTAAATTTAAAACTCTGAATTGTCGTTAGACAAAGATGGGTGAGAGCAGGAGAGCTTAGCTGCCTGGTTTCTTGGCGATGGTTTCGCCTCCGGTTTCGGCGGCCATTTCGGCGATGTCTGGTGGAACGGGTCGGCCTGAGAAGTTGTGAGCGATGACTTTGACCATTTTATTTTTGAGCCTGCGGGTGAGGGATTTGACGTCGCTCGGGTCGTTTTTATCCTCAAAATCGGCAAACCAATAAATGGTGTCGCAACCTTCCTCCATCAATTTTTCAAAGGCCAGTTCTGTAGCATAGACATCTCCTCCGTAAACGACCCAGGCATTGGGACGGGCGCGGAGAGAGTCCATCATGTTTTTCACAGAAGGGAATTTTTTTTCTGCATTCATAATTTGTCCCAATGAGGTTCTTGAAGCTTTGTTTTCAGGTCCACCTTCGGCAAAGTCAACTTCGGGATTAGGCTGTTTCTCGTTAAAGAGATAAAGTTTGGGCCTGTCTTCGCGCATTAATTTATGATTCTTGTCCAATCCGCAACCGAAGGCGAGCACGGTGGGGCTGCCCGCGAAGCTCCTGTTCAGCTCAGCCGCAGCCAAAGGAAGATAGGCATGAGCCGAGCCGGAGATGTCCATGATGACACCGAGTTTCGAGGCACTGACTTGTTTGCCGAAAAGGTTACCCACGGTTTTTCCTGTGCCGATTCCTCCTCCAGAACCACCACCCGATCCTCCGCCAGAGCCGCGGGTGAGACCCACGCTTGGTGTTCCCAAACTGGAGCCGATATTCGCTGACCAGGTGACACTCGACACTGAAGAGTCCACAGCGATGGCATCCAGCGGGCTTTCCGAAGAAAAGGCATCGGGAACAGGAACGCTGTCCGCCGGAATGTCCATGCTGGTTCCTCCGCCTGGATCTTGAAGTTCATCCGTGGGAGGATCGTTGTTGTCGAGCACCTGATCGATATTTTCACCCAAAACCGTCGGTTGAAAACTGGTTTTGGGAACCACTCGTTCGATAATCACCACCCCGCCGATCACAAAGAGCAGGGCCAAATGCAGCAGCAGGGAAATGGAAACGGGCCCTACTTTCAGTATGGTGTTGTTGCTTGGAGTGGGAGTGGGCGAGGAGGAGTTGGCCATGAATAAAGATGCCATGTTCATTATGTGCTGACAAGGGGATTTCCGCAGAATACCAGCTTTCGATGAGCCTGAATCGAGGTGGATTTCAGTGATGACTTTGGGCGGCTGACTGATAGTCTTTCCCCTTTGCCATGGACTATAAAGAGACGA
The DNA here is from genome assembly GCA_012031345.1 of Blastochloris sp. GTDB lineage: Bacteria > Verrucomicrobiota > Verrucomicrobiia > Methylacidiphilales > JAAUTS01 > JAAUTS01. The sequence continues at coordinate 24,810 of JAAUTS010000011.1, forward strand.
TCAAACTACCCAAAACTGATTTTCCCATGAAGGCGGATCTTCCCAAGCGGGAACCTGCCATGGTGAGCCGTTGGAGGGACGGGAAGCTCTATGAAAAGCTTCAGGAGGAACGTCGGGAGGCTCCTCCGTTTATTTTTCACTTGGGCCCTCCTTTTGCCAATGGAGATGCCCATATTGGTCACGTTCTGACCTTCACATTAAAGGACATCGTGGCCAAATCCCGATCCATGGCAGGTTTCCGCGTTCCCTTGATTCCCGGCTGGGACTGTCATGGACTGCCCATTGAGCACAAGGTCATGGTGGAGAACAAGGACAAGGCGGATGATCCTGTCTTAATCCGTGAAAAGTGTGAGGAAATGGCCCGGAAATATATCGGGATTCAAAAGGAACAGTTTCGTCGGCTGGGGGTGATCGCAGATTGGGATCAGCCCTACATCACCATGGAACCGGCTTACGAAGCGGAGGAGCTTCGTTCCTTTGCTAAAATTGTGGGTCGGGGTTTGGTTTATCAGGGATTGCGTCCGGTTTCCTGGAGCACAGGCTGCCAAACCGCTTTGGCCGAGGCGGAGGTGGAATACCATCAGAAAACGGACCCGGCGGTTTATGTAAAATTTCCGCTCAGCCCCGCCAGTTGTGAGAACTGGCGCTGGCACAGGGCACATCACTTTTGATTTGGACGACAACTCCCTGGACTCTGCCCGCCAACCTGGCGGTGGCTGTTTCCGCGTCCTTGGATTACGGGGTTTACCCCTCCGACTCAGGAGATTTGTTAGCAGCCGTCGCTTTGCAGGACAAAATCCCCAACCTCAATCCCAAACCCAAGGCTGTGATCTCAGGTCAGACCTTGCTTGGCCTGGATTATCAACACCCTTTTCTGGAGCGGAAAGGTCAAATCCACGCGGCGGATTTTGTCACAGCAGATGCCGGGACCGGCATGGTTCATATTGCTCCGGGACATGGAGCGGACGATTATTTTCTGGGGATGCAACATGGATTGGAAACCCTTTCTCCCGTGGATGACCGTGGTTGCCTGACTGCGGAATGTGGCGTGCCTGAGTTGGTCGGTCACTATGTTTTCAAGGCCAACCCTCTCGTGATCGACCTGCTGAAATCCCGCGGAATGTTCTGGGCGCAGGAAGATTACGTCCACGATTATCCTCACTGTTGGAGATCGAAAACACCGATTGTCTTCCGCTCGGTCAAACAATGGTTCATCAAGGTCGATGCCTTCCGTCAACAGGCACTCGATGAAATCAAAATAGTCCGCTGGATTCCGGCCTGGGGCGAGAACCGCATCTCGGGAGCCATTGCCAATCGTCCGGATTGGTGCATCTCGCGGCAACGTTCCTGGGGGGTGCCGATCCCCGTTTTCTATGATGAGCAAGGTCAGGCCATCATGACGGAGGCTTCAGTTTCCGCTTTTGCTGACATCGTGGAAAAAGAAGGCACGGGGGTGTGGTTTCAATCGGATGCGGATGAGTTGGCGACCAGACTGGGGCTGCCCAAGGGCTTGCGCAAAGGCAAGGACACCTTGGACGTCTGGATCGACTCCGGTTCCAGTCAGGTTGCGGTGTTAAAAAAACAGAATCTGTTTCCGGCGGATCTTTACCTGGAAGGCAGTGACCAACATCGGGGTTGGTTCAACTCCTCCCTCAGTCTTTCCACCCTGGTTCATGGCGTGGCACCTTACAAGGCGGTGCTGACCCATGGTTTTATCGTGGATGAACATGGTAAAAAATATTCCAAATCCAGCGGAGCCACCGACTCCACCACGCTGCTGAATGAATATGGTGCCGATGTGCTGCGGCTCTGGGTTTCGAGCCAAGAATACACCAATGACGTGCCTTTTTCCAAAAACATCGTCTCACGTGTGGCGGACTCCTACCGGGGCATACGCAACACACTGCGTATTCTTTTGGGAAATCTGCACGGCTTTGACGCCAGCCGTGATGCGCTGGCCCCTGCCCGGTGGACTGAGGTTGATCGTTACATGGATCAACAGCTACAGGAAGTGATCCGGGGCTGTCGTCAGGCTTATGATCAATACGAGTTTCATCAGGTCTATCAAATCATCAACCGCTTCTGCACCGTCCAGCTTTCCGCCTTTTATGTCGATGTGTTGAAGGACCGCATGTATTGCGATGCACATGACTCCGTGGCCCGTCTCTCCGCGCAAACGGTCATGCATGAGATCCTCGGTGCGCTGTTGAAACTCCTGGCTCCCATACTTCCCTTCACCACGGAAGAAGCCTGGTCCGCGCTCGGCCACCAGGATTCCATTCACACCCGGCTTTTCCCGGAAATCAAGAAACCGCAGCCTGACTCTCAAACGGGCGTCGCTTGGGAGGAGTTGCTCACCCTGCGTGATGCCGTCAATGAGCAGTTGGAGCAGGCCCGGCAACGCAAGGAGATCGGCAAAAGTTTGGAAGCGGAGTTGATCCTGCCCCAAGGTCAATGGCAGGAAGGGGACAGGACCTTCCTGGAGGAAATTTTCATTGTTTCCCGCGTGCACCTTGCTCCGGTGGAGAGTATTCAGGTCAAACGCTCGCAAAATCCAAAATGTATCCGTTGTTGGAAGTATGTAGAGGATTTGGGGACGGATCCCGAGCATCCTGAACTTTGTCCGCGCTGCACCACGGCCGTGCGTTCGCATCTCGCGGCTTCTGCCATCGCCTGACATGAGTTCTTCCTGGCCCCAACCCCGCCTCATCTTTTGGGTGCTTCTGCCTTCGCTTCTCTTGCTGGATCAAGGCAGTAAGCACTGGATCCGCTCTGAGTTTTGGGTGGGTCAAAGCCGTGAAATTGTCCCAGGTTTTCTCAATCTCACCTATGTGTTGAATGATGGCATGGCCTTTGGATTGTTTCAGGGCAACAATCTGCTTTTGGGACTGATCGTGCTGGGAATCCTTTGCGTCATGCTCTGGTGGAGTCGCCAACTCAATTGGCGCAGTTGGGAAGTGAATCTTGTCGGTGCCATGATTTTATCCGGTGCCTTGGGAAACTTGACCGACCGGATTCGCTTCGGACACGTGATCGATTTTGTCGATGTGTATTATCGCAATTTCCACTGGCCCGTCTTCAACGTGGCGGACTCCTGCATTTCGATCAGCATGGTCTGGGTTCTAATCCGGATGTGGAAACAACCCGCAGCTTCCGAGTCCGACGCAAGAACTCCTCGCAGCTAAAACCTCGGGACAGCTTCCAACAGCTTGCGGGTGTAGGCGTGCTGGGGATCGCGATAAAGCGATTCCGGGGGGCCTTGTTCCACGATCCGACCTTCGTTCATGACCAAAACCTGGTCACTGATATGTTCCACCACGGCCAAGTCATGGGAAATGAAGAGGTAGGTGAGTTTGAACTCCTTTTGAATGTCCTGCAGGAGATTGACAATCTGAGCCTGCACAGAAACGTCGAGGGCACTCACGGGTTCGTCACAGATCAGAAACTCCGGCTCTACGGCCAAAGCGCGGGCAATGCCGATCCGCTGCCGCTGGCCTCCACTGAATTCATGAGGATAACGCGTCAGGTGTTTGGGTTCGAGACCCACCAAATTCAACAGTTCTGAAATGCGTTGGCGACGCTGTGCCTTGTTTTTGTTTGGAAAATGAATTTCCAAGGCTTCACCCACGATCTGCTCCACACTCATGCGGGGATTGATGGAGTTGTAAGGATCTTGAAAAATCAGTTGAATCTTTTTTCGATAAGACATGAACGCATTGCGGTCCAGGTTCGAAATTTCCGTGCCTTGATACCGGATCTGTCCCGAACTGGGATCCACCAGACGGATGATGCATTTTCCGATGGTGGATTTTCCGCTGCCACTTTCCCCCACCAAACCCACCGTGCTGCCAGCCTCAATGTCAAAAGAAACGCCATCCACCGCCCGAACCTGATCCGTAACGCGCTGTAGCAGCCCGGAACGAATGGGGAAGTGGACCTTAAGATCAGTAACAGAAAGCAGGGGGGTGTTCATTTTAACAGGAAGATCGCAAAGCAACGCCAAGTTCAGCGTGAATCAGAACCTTTTAAGATTAGTCGGCGTAAGCCCTTTTTAAGAAGTGGATCGTGAAAATTTATTAATAAACCTATGGGAATATCCATTAGTTTCATATAGCTGAGAAGTTGAGCGACGTGGATTGGCAGCAGGGCTTCGACGGATTTTGTCTCCACCAGCAGACAGTCATCCACCAAAAGATCAAATCGTAGTTTCTCTTCGAACACATATCCTTTGTACTCTATGGGAATTTGTTTTTCTCTGATACACGGAATTTTCCTGAGAAAAAGCTCCCTGTAGAGACATTTTTGGTAAATAGGCTCCAAAAGTCCAGGCCCTTTGAGTTTGTGGACTTCAATGGCAGCACTAATCACCTCATGGCTTAGTTTGTCGGCTTTAATGAAATTCAAATGCATAAACTTGGCGAAACTTCGTGTTCTTCCTGTTAAGAAATCTCGGAGTAGTCGATGGTGGTCAGGCGCTGTTTTTTCTGGCCGAGGCGGGGGATGCAATCAATCAAGGCGCGGGTGTAGGGATGTTGGGGTTGGTGCAGGACATGGGAGGCGCTGCCTTCCTCCACGATTTTCCCTTTGTACATGACCAGCACACGATCAGCAAAGCCTGCCACGATGCCGAAATTGTGGGTGATGAGAATCACCGACATGGAAAGACGGGCCTTTAAATCCTTGAGCAAATTCATGATCTGAGCCTGGATGGTCACGTCCAGGGCCGTGGTGGGTTCGTCCGCCACCAGAATGTCAGGCTGACAAGCCAGTGCCATCGCGATCATGACACGTTGTTGCATCCCTCCACTCAATTGATGCGGGTAGTCGTGCAGACGCTTGCGCGCGTCACGGATTCCCACCAGATCCAGCAAACGGACAATCTCCGCATCGTGGTCCTTGATTTCAGGGCGATGCAGCGCAAGCACTTCGGCAATCTGGCTGCGGATACTGAAGACTGGATTGAGGGAGGTGGAAGGTTCCTGAAAGATATAGGCAATACGTTTACCGCGAATCTTCATCAATTCCTTCGCGGACAGCTTGAGAATGTCTTGGCCTTCCAACTCAATGGCACCTTCAATCTGGCAGCTCGGAGGGGAGGGGAGCAGTCGGGTCAGGGCCAGCGCAGTCACGCTTTTGCCACTGCCACTTTCCCCGACGATGGCCAGGGTCTCTCCGGCTCCGAGGCTGAAACCAATCTGATCCACCGCCAGAAGGGAGTCGTTGGCGCTGTGGAAGCGGATGCTGAGTTGTTCGACTTTAAGCAGTGTTTTCATGAGCGTTGTTCGGATTGGAATTTGGGATCAATGATGTCGCGTAATTCATCGCCCAAAAGATTGAAGGCGATGACGACGAGGAAGATCATGAGACCGGGAATAAAAAACCAGCCAAAGCCCAGCATAAGAACCTTCATTTCCTGGGCCTGCGACAACATGAGTCCCCAGGAGGCGGACGGTTCAACCACACCCAAACCGAGAAAACTGAGCGAAGCTTCTCCCAGAATGTAGCCGGGATGCTGAGGGTGGCACCGATGACCAGATAACTGGCAATGTTAGGCAGGATGTGTTTGAGCAGAATGTTCAGGCGGGATTGGCCCATGGCTTCAGCGGCCAGGACGAAGGATCTTTGGCGGATGGATAGTGTCATACCTCGAATCACCCGGGCCGTGCCTGTCCATCCGATGAAGGAAAGCACAACCACGATGAGCAGAAAAATTTCTCCAGGATCAAAGAAGGGGGAGAGTGCGGCCCGCAGCGCTATAAGAAGGTAAAGTCCCGGAATGGACATGATGATTTCCGTGATCCGCATGGCCACGGAGTCAAAGCTGCCGCCCAAATAACCCGAGAGCGCTCCGATGAGAAATCCCAAGGTCATGGTGATGCTGACGCCGATCAATCCGAGCGAGAGCGAAATTTGTGAACCGACCAGGATTCTGGAAAAAAGATCGCGTCCGGTGGAGTCGCTGCCCAGCAGGTAAATGCGATCCGGGGCATCCACTCCAAAGAGCCGGACGGAACTGGGAATCAATCCGAACAGCTTATAAGGTTCACCCTGCACCCACCAACGAATCACAGCGGTTTCACCGGGAATACTTTCGTAACGCGCCACGGTTTTGTCTGCATTGACGTAGCGTTGAACCTGAAGTTTTCCATCTTTCCAGAGTAGGGCAGTGGGGGATGGTAGGTGTGTTCCAGACTTTGATTCGAGACGGAGTAAGGGGAGAGGAACGGCGCCAACAAGGCCAGGATATACAAAAGAACGAGCAGGAGAAGAGAGCTGAATCCGATGGGGTTGCGCAAAAGTTTGGGCAAGATACGACGCAGCACGGGCAGGCTGGTCCAGAGAACAAACAGGGCGGAAATGACGAGGAAGATCAGACCACCAGTTTTGAGGTTTTGCCAAAAGACTTTGCTCGTCCAGGGCAGGAGGCTCAACAAGTAGCAGAGCAGGGCGATGGCGAACACGGAAGTGATGATGTGAAGGACACTTTTACGGGATTGGTTGGAGGCTTGTTCCAGACGTATGCGGGGATCGGAGGCGGCCAACAAAAGATCGGCCAATAGATTGCCCAGGATCAACATGGTGGCACCAAGGACCACGGCGGCTAAAACGAGGTAATGATCCTGTCGTAGAAAGGCTTGGTAGGTGAGTTGTCCCAGGCCGGGGTAGTTGAAGATGTTCTCAATCATGAGAGAACCACTGAGCAGTCCGGAGAAGGCAAAACCGAGTGAGGTGATGAAGGGATTGATGGCGTTGCGCAGCGCATGTTTGAACATCACACTGAATTCGCTCAGTCCTTTGGCCCGGGCCGTGGTGACGTATTCAGCCCGGATGTTGTCCAGAAAAGTGGCCCGCATGATACGCATGGTCCCGGCCACACTTCCCAGTCCGAGCACAAGCGTGGGAAGCGCCAGATGCCAAAGATAATCCACCACACGCTGCCCTGCGGGGTCGAAATCGGAAGTGATCGAACTCAAGCTGCCGACCGGAAACAGTCCGGTGCTGGCAGCAAAATAGAGTGCGATCAAGGCCAGGAAAAATTCCGGCAGGGAAATAGCGGCATAAGCCAGGAAAGCGGAGATGCGGTCGAAGATGGAATTTTTATACATGGCGGCCAGAACGCCCAGGGGCAGAGCCACCATCCAGGATAAAAGCAAGGAAGCGATGGCCAGGCCGAGCGTGGCTGGAACCCGTTGCTTGAGAAGTTCGGTCACCTCCAGTTTGTAGGTCCAGGAATAACCGAAATCCAGGGTCAGGGCATTTTTCAACCAGAGCACATATTGGGTGGTCCAGGGTTGATCGAGGCCGTAGTCCTTTTCCAGCTTCGCAATGACTTCAGGGGAGATATCGCGCTGGGCGCGGGCCGTGTCTAAAAAATCGCCCGGAGCCAAATCCATAAGAAAAAAGACCAGGAAAGAAATGACCGCCAAGATCGGCAGAGTGATGAGGAGACGACGCAGAATGTAGGCGATCATGGGGTGGATTCTTCGGCCCATAACTCATCAACTTTGAGTGTAAGGAAACCTCGGGCATTGGTGAGGGTATTTTTCCATTTATTTTTTTAAACCCAGATACGTATCCGGGGTGACTAGAAACAGCAGAGGTCGCTCCTCGGCCAGAATGGATTGGATTTCATCGACGTAAGCCTTGCGTTGGGCTGGGTCGAAGCTTTTTTCCTGCAACTCCATCAGGGTGTCGATGCGCGCCTCCCAAGGAGTGGCGGGCTTGGGTTGATTGGGGTTCCAGAGGTGCATGCGTCCAGAACTCAGATAAATGGCCTTTCCCCCGGAAGGGTCGCCGCCGCCTGTGAAACCCATGATGGAAGCCTCGTAATCAAAAGTTTGGCTCACGCGCGCGATCAGGGTGCTGAATTCAATGGGGCTGATTTTTACGAAGATGCCCAATTTTTTCATGTCTTCACTGAAACTATTGATGATTTGTGGCGCGGTGGCGGAGCCTTGGGGCAGGAGCAGTTCAAATTGAACCTGGTTCCCTTCTGCATCGTAAAGCAGGGAGTCTTTGAATTGGAACCCCGCTTCCCTGAGCATCGCTTTAGCTCGTTCGGGTTGATAGTCAAAGCGTGGTGTCCCGGCATAGTGCCATTTCAGGTTGGCCTCGCTGATCATGCTGTGCAGGGGGCGGGCACGACCAAAAAAGACGCCTTGAATGATGCCTTCCCGATTGAATCCATAGGCCAGCGCTTGACGGAAACGGCGATCCTGAAACCATTTCAGCTTGTAAGGAGGCAGATAAGGTTTGCCGTTGGCGTCCTGACCGGGTTTCTGGTTGAACCAAATGAAACTGATACCGGTGGAGGGACCTCGTTCATGCACCGTGTAGTCATAGGTTTTTTCTCCACGCTTCACCCAACCCACATCCGGGGCCGGGATGGGACTGTAGTCGCTCTGACCTGTGGCAAAGTTGACCAGTTCGGCGTTGGCGTCTTTGACGAATTTTACCACGTAGAGATCCAGGTAGGGGAGGCGTTGTCCGGATCGGTCCGCCCGCCAATAGTGAGGATTGGGTTGGAGAATGAGTCGATCCCCCGGACGGTAGGAAAGAAGGGTAAAAGGTCCACTGCAAACCAGTTCCTGCGGTTGTTTGATGGCGGTTTCCACTGTCCACTGCTTGAGCAGGGAACCATCCAGAAACGAGGCGTGGAGTTTGTGTTTGGGGAGAATGTTGATGAATCCGACGTCGTTGATAAATGGCGCGTAAAGCTCCGGGGTGATGAAGCGAACCGTCAGGTCGTCGATTTTTTCATAACGAATAGGTTTGCCCGCCAGGGTGTATTGTTGGATGTAACGGTTGGGGAAGCGGGGTAAGGCCTGGCCGGTTTTGGGATCAATCTCCGTGGCCATGACAGCGTCGAAGGTGAAAATCACATCGTCAGCCGTGAGGGGTTGGCCATCACTCCAACGCAGTCCCCGGCGCAGGTGGAAGGTATAGGTTTTGCGATCCGGGGAAAGTTCCCAGGACTTGGCCAAGGCGGGAACGGTCTCCTGAGTGACCGGGTCCTGGGTGGTCAGACCACTCAACATCAGCTCGGAAATCTCGGCGGTGTCGGCGTCTTCAATGACCAAGGGATGAAAGCCGGTCGGTTCACCGCTGTTGGTGGCGACCAAGGTCCCTCCGTAACGGCCCACTTCGTTGCTGGAAATTTCGACATCTTCCGGCAGCGCTTTCTGACTGCGCTCAGGGATGCTCAAACGTTGACAGGAGGCGAGACTGATAAGCAATCCAACAAAAATGAGCCGTGCGTTAACCATCGGTAATGCTGTCCAGTCAACGGCCTCGTTCCGTTTTTGTCCAGTATTTCAAGGAAGAGCCTGCGGGATGTCGCGGCTGGGCTGTTTGGCGATGGCGACAAAAATCAGGCTCCAGGCGGCCAGCGCAGTGAGGAAGAGAGGGAACTGCAAATCCGGCGGGAGGGAATAGATGCAAGCGGTCATGGGAATCCAGTAAACCCAGTTGGGGAAGAGCAGGGGCAGGGATCGTTCGATCATGAGACGCGGAGTCAGGCGGGTCCAGGTTCGGGACAGCGAGCGTTCTTCCTCCAGCCAAAGAAAATAGAGCACGGCATAAGGAAGTGACATGAACGGTGAGAACAAAAACTGATCCACTAAAACCTTGGTCAATACGGTTACTGGTCCGATGTCATGGCTGAAAATCAAGCCCTGCAACCAATAAAAACGTTCCACTAAAATACCACTGCACACAAACATGAGACAGATCCAGAACACATGGGAGACATAGGCATTGAAGCCCTGGCTCAAATCCAGCTTACCTGTCAACGCCTTGGCCACTTCCGGCAGAATTCCCCCAGCCAACACGGTGCTCAAGGCGGCAAAGAGCAGACCTCCACGCACTTTCCACTCCGCCAAAACCAAACAGAACTCCTGGAAAGCGGGCAGATGATAATAGCTGATGACGATTGAGACCGAAGCAAGTTGCACCAAAATGAAGGGGAGATAAAAACGGCGGATGGCCGCGAGACCGGGCCGCAAATAAAACCATAAGCCACGACATAAAACAGGGGGGCTGAGGAAAGTCAGGGGAGAACTGGCAAGGCCAGGCGATCAGGCCTCAAACGAGGTTCCGCACCCACAGGTCTGTTTGGCATTCGGGTTGCGGATGCGGAATCCGGTGCTGGTCAGCGAATCTTCAAAATCGATGGTGGAGCCTTTCAGATAATCGTAGCCTTCCTTTTCGACAAAAACACTCACCCCATGGGCTTGGAACACCTGATCTCCCTCCATGGCGGGATCCAGACTCATGTTATATTGCAGCCCGGAACAGCCTCCCCGATCAATGTAGAGCCGCAGGCCCAAGTCCGATCTTCCGTCCTGGGAGACGAGTTCCTTGATGTGAAGTGCGGCCGCTTCAGTGATGTCGATCATGCTCCCAATCAAGGTGACTTGCCACCGCTTGTCAAATGACAGTTTGGGAGGCAAAGCCCTGTTGGGACCTCTCTTTGGCCTGATTTACCAATTCGTGACCTTTGTGAATAACTCGGCGCAAATGTTAAAAATAAGCTTGAATGTTGCATTTATCGTAATCGTGACCTAGGATCATGAATCGGACACTTTATTTCAGGGTAGGTATGAAACGGGTCATAAAAAACAAAAAACCTGTGGGGCTTCAGGTCAGACTGGTGGATGGCAAGCCAGTGCTGCAGGTGATTCCAGACTCTGCTCTAGTTGGTAAGGATGAGTTTGAAGCTTGGCAGGAGCTTAGACAAGGTGAGATACAGACTCTTGAGCAGTTCTCAAACGAGACGATAGAGT
>JAAUTS010000104.1 GCA_012031345.1 Blastochloris sp.
TTACGAATGGTTTACCTATACAGAGTTACTCGCGAGTGCTTTGGAAGGCTCAAAAAATAGAGGTTTCAGAAAACAGCTATTTACAGGTCCAGTTTTTGGGCCTAGAGATAAAGCCAGGTTAAAGATCCATAGTAACTATACAAGTGCTTCGGTGGGTGTTACAGATGCAGAGTTGAATTCAGAATTTATAACACCTCCCAAACTTCAGCCATCTATCGATCTCCGCACTCAGCCTAATTTAGCTGATCAAGAAAAAGTTATTAAAAAATAAATATCGAAAAGAATTCTTCCCCAAACTAAATTTGTCTTTTAAAGATGAAGAAAAAAGCAGCTTTGAATCAATATGGATACTTATGGTGTTGAGTCTTGTGACTATTTTTGCTTATGTGCTGAGTAAGTATTCTAAAAAGCATTAGCTCAAAATGGCGTCATCGACAGTGCCGAAACCGATCGCATCACCGAATCCGTGCGGGACGTCGTGAGCGCCCACGGCACCTGGGTGCAACGCGCCACCACCAAAGTTTATGCTACTAACGGCAGCAGCAGCAAAACCACCGTCAGCATCAGCGAACAAAGTGTGGATGGTTTGAAAAGCTGGCAGACGGATGTATTAGGCAACCTGACCAGCGCGGTCCAAACCGTTCCGAGCAGTGGTGATTGGACCCTCTCCCAAACCAACCCCGACGTATGTTCTTTGGGGTCCTTGGAAATTAGGGAAAGTTCTTTGGAGTCGTTAACAATTAGCACATTTCTGAAACCTTAGAGCCTCCTCCGCCCGAGGCCGATTTCCGCTTTGCCTTTTAATCCCGCCAGACGCTGCACATAGCTCGTATCGACTGTAATTGCTCCGTCTGGATTAAAAATGGCAGCTCGAGCTCCACTGTTTAATGAGTCACCGCTTCCATTGGTGGTATCGCTAAATCCTGTGCCAGCCACTCTTCCTCCGCTGATGGGTGTGTGCCACCTGTATCCACCATTCTCTGGCCACTTGGCCAGCAAATCGCTTACGGGCAGCTCTTTTGCATTTTCTAAAAATACTCCATTTTTCCATATTGTGAGCTTTGTCGGCTCACTTAGTCCGCCGTGCAAGATTCCGGCTTGTCCCAGATCGTCCAAATGGAAGCGGCCTCCTGCTCCATCTCCTCCTCTAATTTCTGCTAAGTCTTCGTAAATACCAAGGTCGATGACCGCATAGTTTTGTATGGCCACATCCTGGGAGCGGCGTTCGTCATCGGGGTAGAGATCCATTGGGTCGGGCACACCATCCCCATCACGATCCGGCAGGTTGGCGGGGTAAGCTTGGGCGGGGGCAGAAGGAGCCGAGTTCAGGGCGGGGCTGGGGTGGACGGCGCGGACACGGAAATGTTGGGCTTGGAGTTGGCTTGGGGTGAGGCTGAGGTGGAGCAGCAACACGAAAATGGTTATAGCTCCTAGGCGGACGGGAGTAAAGGCTGGGGGATAGGGGAGTTTTCAGTTTACAGTCTTCAGTTTTCAGTCGGGCCAGGAGGGGACGGGGGAGGCATCTGACACAGATGCCCTAAAAGCAGGGGGACGCGACGGGTGAGGGGGGAGGAAGGGGGAAATTAAAATTTTTGATGACTGATTTCTGAAAATTGTTCCGCCCTCGGAAATTTGGATATTCAGTTGTAATGAAGGACGATCATCTGGTGGCAGAGAAGTTCGGGCAGGGTGGTTTTGATGAATCCATCCTGCTGGGTGAAGGGGAGGGATTCGCCCTGGGGTTCGAGGGTGACACGTTGAATCTTTGCGGTGATTTCCAGGTGAGAGTGATGTCGTGCAGGGGCAGGAGTTCTTCAATGACTTCGATGGGTTTGGAGGCGGCGGTGGTGCCGCCGGAGAGTTCCAAGACGCCGCCGCGGGTGAGGGTGTTGGCGTAGAGGAGGTGGGCGATGTAACGGTTTTCCCCGGGCTGGTGCATGAGACTGAGACGGGCGGTGGAGGGGAGGTTGGTGTGGAGGGAGCGGTCCCCGGCCAGCAGCAGGTTGAGTGCGTGGGTGATGATCTGACGGTAGGCGACGCTGCCGTAGCCACAATAGAGGCTGAAGACGGGGTGGGCGAGGTAGAGGATGTTCCCGTGCAGCACGCCGAGGTCGTAACCGGAAGCTTGCAGTTGATTGGGGGCGTGTTGATGGCTGCAGAAGTGTTTAAAGCTGCGATTGAAGTAAGGGTCGAAAATTTGACCCAGGGAGCGGCCTTGCGTGGCGCGGATCCGTTGGGAGGGGAGATACATGACTTGGGGAGAATTCAGGAAAGAGGGGCGCAACTCCTCGATGGGCAGGGCATAATCGGGTTGGAAGGGGCTGGGGCCGGACCACTCAGCGCCCAGGTCGAAGAGAAAGCCGCTGCCGTCGGGCTTGAGGCCACTGCTGCCACTGAGAAAGAGTTTCCCTCCGGACTGGAGGTAGGCGTGAAGTTTCTTTTCCAGTGCCGGGTCGATCAGGACATCATCCGGGAGAAGGACGACTTTGTAGCCGTCGAGCGGCATGGTGGAGTCGATGATGGTGTAGAGGAATTGGCCTTCCAGCAGAATGCGGCTGGCACCGGTGTCCGAGGGGATGTCGCGGCGGTATTGGGTTTGGGTGGAGAGGCTGGAGAGCAGGGCGATGTCGGCGACGTTTTCCACCTGCCGGCACCAGGGTTCCTTTTGCTCCACTTCGGCATAAGCGGCACCGATGATGTCGTAGGTGCTGGAGTCGAGTTGGCCGTTGGGGTGAAGTTGGTCGCCGATGCTGCATTTGGAGCCGAAGGCGAGCATGGCGGCGCATTCGTAGCGCAGGGCGTTGGGGTGTTTGTAGCCGCCGAACTCACCCCAAGTGGTGTGGAATTTTCCGGTCATGCCCAGGAAATCGTGGGGAAGGTTTTGGCAGTATTTGGCGGAGGCGGGGAAGTGGTCATAACCCCAGCCGCCGGTGGGCAGGGATTCCAGTTCGAGATGGCTGAAGTAACGGTGCAGGATGTCGGTTTTGCCGATGTCGATATGACCGCTGTTGTGGAAGATGGGCATGTGGGGATTGTCGATGCGGGCGGCAGCGGTGGTTTGCTGGTAGTATTTTTCCAGGGCAAGTTGGGCACTGGCCTTGCGATCTTCCGGCTTGGTGGCGTCGAGTCCGGCGGCTTCCATGGCTTCCAGGCTCCAGCGGGAGCAGGAGCCGCTTTGGGAGATGATGTCCAGGAAGATGCCGTCACAGTCGGGGAAGAGGCGGACGGCTTCGATGATTTGTGCACAGAGATAAGCGAGGTAGGGGCTGTGAAAATCCATCAGGTGGAATCCGGCGTCGATGTTCCGTTTAGCCCAGCCACAATATTGGCCGTCGAAGCCGATTTCCCGCCACTCAGGGTGTTCGTAGGAGGCGAGGTTATCGACCCCGGCAGAAAGGTAGATGGGGGCGTTGATGCCGAGTTCCTTGGTGGCATCGTATTGGGCGCGGAGCAGGTCGAAGTTCAGGTGGGGATGAATTTTGCCTGTGGTGGTGGGGTGATAACTCCAGCCGTGATGACATTTGGAGAAGAGAGTGATGGAGTTGACGTGGCCGCGGCGGAGGGTTTCCTGCCATTGTTGCTTGTTGAAAGAGGCGCCGACTGCGGGGATGGCGGGGGAGGTGTGGAAATCCAGATGGACTTGGCGAAAGGGCAGGGAGTGTTGAGACATGGTGTGCAGAGAAGCGGAGAGGAGGAGGGAATTCAAGACTTCTCTGAGTGATGAGCGGCGATGGTGGAAACGGCACTTGACTAAGAACAGAGGGCGAAGGCATTCTGCTGACTTGTTTATGTTTTGGAAGTTAATCAGATGGCCAGTCGTGTTGGCTGCACTTATTCCAGCCGCCGGATTATGGGCGGAAGAATCCCCGGCGCCCACCCTGCAATCTGCATGGAAGGAGGCGGCGAGTCTTTTGGTCAATGATTCCAACCGCAGTTTCAATCAGGTCCAGGCGGGGAATCCGCAAGAGGAGAGGGAGCTTGCGTATGGACAAGCGGCGACCCTGATCAATGTTCAGCCCAAAACAAACTCCAATATGGATCGGGCCAAAGAGATGTTGAACCGGGTGATTGCCGGGGGGGACTCGGATGATCTGACGGTGTCGAGCCGCTACTTACTGGCCCGGATCGCGCAGGTCCATCAGTTGCCGCCGGATGACGGGGAGGCGATCCGTCTTTACAGTGATTTGATCAACAAGCATCCGGATCATGTGCTGGCGCAGCAGGCTCTGGTCAAGCGGGCGAACTTACAATTTTTTTCCACGGAGAGTAAAACTCCGTTACAGGACCGTTACGCCCTGCTTTTGAAAGAGGCGGGTTTGGTGACTGAGGCAGAGGCGAGGCGGGACTACCAGATGCTGGCTTTTGTGGCGGGGCAGAGATTGAATCGGCCCGCGAGAGAACTGTTGGGGCATTTGATTCAGGTGGAGGCGACCGGGGTGGTGAGGGATCGTGCTCTGGCGGACTTGTATGTGCGTCTGGGAGAATTTGCGAACCTGGCCGGCGAGAAAAAAATGGCGATTCATTATTATCAAACTTTTCTCAACGGGTTTGTGCGTGACACGCGCCGATTGATTGTTCGGGAAAAGCTGGCGGAGCTTGGGGCCAACCCGGAGGCGGCGCAGTCCCAGGATTCCAACCGGAAAATCAAGCCATGAACTGGGACCGGGAAAAAATTCTCAACAGCATAGGGTTCACCCTGCTGGGGGCCTGTTTTGCTTATTCCCTTTTCAACGTGGCTACCAGAACCGCCCGGGAGCAGGATGAGGAAGTGGTGAGCATTCGCTTTGCCCACTGGCAGTTGGAGGCGGGGATCCGCACGGCCTTTGACGCGGTGGCCAACGAATACATGAAGCTGCATCCGAATGTGAGGGTGGAGCAGATTTTGATTCCGGAAAGGGTTTACCCGACCTGGTTGACGACGCGTTTGGTGGGGCAAAATCCGCCGGATCTGGTGTTGCTCGGCATCGGTATGAGTGATGAGCGTCTGGCGCGTTATTTTGTGCCGCTGACTTCGGAGGTGGCCAAGCCCAATCCTTACAACAAGGGCACGGACTTGGAGCAGGTGGCGTGGAGGGACACCTTTGTCGATGGTTTGGTGACATCACCAGGTATTGTGAATTTGTTTGATTATTATGGGGTGCCGAACTCGGTCTCCACGATTCGTTTGTTTTACAACAAACCTCTTTATCAAAAGATCACGGGTAAAACGCAGCCTCCGCGCAATTATGAGGAGTTGCAGGGTGTGTTCAAGGCGGTGCAGGAATACAGCAAGGATTTGCCTGATAAGCAGAAGGTTTTGGCCGTGGCGGGATCGAAGTATAATTCCCCAATTTTGATGGATCGGCTTTTCGCAAGTCAGACACAAAAACTGACTCTGGCCTTGGACAGGTCGAATGTGTTGAGGGTTCCCACCAATCCACAAATCGCTTTTTTTGATGGATTGCTGGATCCGCGTGATCCGGCCATGATCTCCGCCCTGCGGCTTACTCGGGAGCTAGGTCAGAACATGCAGACGGGATTCATCAGTCTGGCCCGGGAAGATGCCACCTTTTATTTCGCCCAGGAACGGGCGTTGATGATCACCAGTGGGAGTTTTGATCTGGCCAGTCTGGTGCAGGAGTCGGACTTTGAGGTGGGGGTGGCACCCATTCCGTTGCCAGACCCGCAGGATCCGCAGTTTGGAGAGTACGTTTTGGGTCAGACGTCGGAGGCGGAAACCGGCACCAATGTGCCCTTCGGTCTGGCCCAGGACTCAAAGCACCCGGAAATCGCCCTGGACTTTCTTAAATTCATGACCAGCCAACCCTCGAATCGCCTGTTTTCTCATACCAGCACCTGGTTGCCCTCGGTGGTAGGGGTGGAGGTTCCCGAGGTGGTGGAGCCGTTCGAGCCCATCCAGGAGGGATATCCAGGTGGGATCATGTTGCGTAGTTCTGGTGGCTCGGAGGTGGTGCGAATTTACGACAATGCTTTTTATTCCCTGGTGTCTAAGGATGGGAGTGTGGAGAAATTTATGGATCTCTTTTTACCCCAGTATCCGCAGGCCATGCTACGGGATGGCAAGCTGGCTTTGAAAAATTCGTTGCGGAACGTGGGCCGTCACGACACCACGCTGTCCGCCCTGAAAGCTCTCGCTGTGAGGGGGGATGATACGGCGGAGACCAAAGCTCTGCGGCTGGCAGAAATTCAGGCCCGACAGGAAACGGATTATTATCAGCGACGTTACGCCATCTGGAGCTACGAGCAGCGGATGCAAAAGGAGAAGCAATAAGATGGCGGCGAAACTTTCCATACGCAAGGCGCTGCATGAGTGGAAGCTCTACCTCTTTGTCATTCCCTCCCTGCTTTTTGTTCTGACCTTTTCCTACTTCCCGGTCATCAGTGCGATTTATCACAGTTTCTTTGATTGGCAGGGCGGAGACGCCAAGGTGTATGTCGGTCTGGCCAACTTTGAGCGTTTATGGGGGATGGTGTTCTCTGGGCGTCGTTTGTCACCATAGGCATTTTGGTGCTGGCCAATGTGGTCAAGATGATTCCTTCCATCCTCATGGCGGTGCTGATTCATCGCTTGGTGAGTGACAAGTGGCAATATTGGTATCGGGTTCTTTTGGTCGTTCCCATGATTGTGCCGGGTTTGGTGAGTTTGTTTATTTGGAAGTTTTTTTATGATCCGAACATCGGGATTCTGAACCAATTTTTGGACGCCACGGGGTTGAAATCGGTCCTGGTGGCTGTGGATGGGGTGTTTGGCTGGGGAGTGTTTCAGGAGGGACTTCAAATTGCTTGGTTGAGTCAGCCGGACTTGATCATTCCATCTCTGATTTTCTGGGGCTTTCCTTGGATCGGTGCGGTGGGAGTTTTGATTTATCTCTCGGGACTTCAGGCCATCGGCACGGAAATTTATGAGGCGGCGGAGTTGGACGGGGCGGGCAGTTGGCACAAGTTTTTGAACATTGAACTGCCACTCATCATGACCCAGGTCAGGCTCAGCCTGGTTTTGCTGGTTATTGGAACTCTACAGGGCTTCGGTCTGCAATTCCTGTTGTTGGGAACCAACGGGGGGCCGGAGGGTCGGGGGATGGTCCCCGGTTTGTGGATGTTCAACAAGGCCTTCATCGCCGGAGAGTTTGGTTACGCCTGCGCCATAGGTATCCTGCTCTTTGTCTTCATTCTGGCGCTGACTCTGTTCAACAACAAATATGTGAGGGTGGATAAATGAGTGCCGCATTACCCAGTGTCAACAAGCGTCGTGGCAGTGATCTGCCCAAGCACGCCATCATCTGGATTCTGCTGGCAGTGGAGTTGCTGCCTCTCTACATGATGCTTCAGGTCAGTGTCAAAAATAATTCTGAATTTTTGAAAAATCCCTGGCTGCCTACTTCTCCTCTGGGCTGGCATTGGTCCAATCTGTCGGATGGGTTTCATCTCATCTTCCCCTACATTGCCAACACGGTTTTTGTGGCGGTGACGGGCACCATCTGTTCTCTGTTTCTGGCCATCATGGCGGCTTATTTTTTCGCCCGTTACAAAATGCCTTGCAGCACACTGCTCTGGAGTGCCTTTCTCTTTTTGATGCTGATGCCTGGCGTGGCCAATATCGTTCCTCTCTTTACTCTGTTGAAGAGCATGGATTTGCTGAACACCCTCTGGGCGTTGATCATTCTGGGCATTTCCGGGGCGCAGGTATTCAACATCTACGTTCTACGAAATTTTATTGAGGATTTACCCAAGGATCTTTTCGAAGCCGCCGAGATGGACGGAGCCTCGCATTTTCAGCAAATCATCAACATCGTCATCCCCATGAGCGGTTCCATCATCGGCACCCTTTCAATTCTGGCCTTCCTGGGTAAGTGGAACGATTTCATGATGCCCCTGCTTCTTCTCCGCGACAAAGAGTTGTTCACTCTGGGTGTGGGATTGATTTATCTTGATGGTGAATACGTCAAACAATGGGGCAAGATCATGGCAGCCTTCCTCATCGCCAGTTTGCCCTTGATTGTCATGTTCCTCTTCACCATGAAACTTTTCGTCAAAGGCTTGTCCGCAGGTGCAGTGAAGGGTTAAGAGACGGGCTCCCAGCCTGGAATGCGCTAAGTCATCACCGGGCAATAGTTGTAAATTCAATCATCGGCAACGAAAAGGCTTGGCTCACTCCCTTTCCTAGTATTAATTAATCCCATGTTGCATCAACGTTTCCTCTCCACCGACGAAGAACCTATGGGCGGGATGGAGGCCGAGCCCGAAGAAATGATCCCACAGGCCCAGGTCACCGACATGGAGGCCGTTGAGTTCACCAAACAAGCCGCCGCCGCCATTCAGTATGAATTGTCCAAGGTCATCGTCGGTCAGACCAAGGTGGTGGAGGAAATTCTCATCGCCATCTTCACCCGCAGTCACGCGCTGCTGGTCGGAGTGCCCGGTCTGGCCAAAACCCTGCTGATCTCGACCATCGCCAAAACCCTGCAAATGAGCTTCAAGCGGGTTCAGTTCACCCCGGACTTGATGCCCAGTGACATCACCGGAACTGAAGTCATTTACCAGGATCCCAGCACGGGGGAGAAGCAGTTCAAATTCCTGCCCGGCCCGCTTTTCGCCAACATCGTGTTGGCGGATGAAATCAACCGAACCCCGCCCAAAACGCAGGCCGCCATGTTGGAGGCCATGCAGGAGCGTCGTGTGACCGTGGGGGGCAAGACCCACACTCTGCCCCAGCCCTTCTTCGTCCTGGCCACCCAAAACCCGCTCGAACAGGAAGGAACCTACCCGCTCCCGGAAGCGCAGTTGGATCGGTTCATGTTCCTGATCTTTGTCGATTATCCCACGGCAGATGAAGAATTTCTCATCATGAAAATGGGCACAGGCATGAAAGGGGAGGAACCCCAGCCTGTTTTGAATCTGGAGAATATTCTGGCGATTCAGGAAACGGTCAAAACCATCCCGGTGGCGGATCATGTTTACAAATACGCCGAGCGCATCGTCCGCTGCACCCGGCCCAAGCAACCGGAGGCTCTCCAGTTTTGTAAGGATTATCTCAGTGTCGGAGCGGGTCCCCGCGCCAGCCTCAGCATCATCATGGCGGCCAAGGCCCACGCTCTGCTCAACGGGCAGGTTTATGTTGCTTGTGAAAACATAGCCGCCGTGGCCCATTCCATTCTGCGCCATCGCATCGCCACCAACTTCACGGCCCAGAGTGAAGGCATCAGCACGGATGATGTGGTGACTAAAATTTTGGAAGCCATTCCCCAAAACGAGCAATTCTCCTGAACAGGAGGGCTGACCCCCGCCCTGCTGTTGCCGGAGTAACTTGATCCATGGCCGACGCCAAATCCAAATCCAATTACCTCGATCCCAAGGCTCTGGCCAAGGGGGAAGCCTTGGGCATCCTGGCCAGAAAAGTGGTGGAGGGTTATCGGGTCGGGGAACATCGCTCACCATTCAAGGGATTTGCCATCGAGTTCGCGCAACACCGCGAATACACCATCGGCGATGACATGCGCCACCTGGACTGGAAGGTTTTGGGGCGCACGGATCGCTATTACATCAAACAATACGAGCAGGACACGAACTTCGTGGCCAACATCTTTGTCGATGGCAGCGAATCCATGACCTATGGCTCGGATGAAAAGATGAGCAAATTCGAGTATGGCCGGCGTCTGGCGGCCTGTCTGGCCTACCTGGTTTTGTTACAACGTGATGCCGTGGCTTTGGGCATTTTCGATTCGGAGGGCAGCGACTACTCGCCCCGCACGGACAGTCTTGGAAAGATTCACACCATCATGCACCGTTTGGCCAACTATGAGCCCAGCAAAACCACCGGGCTTGGTGAGGCGCTCAAACGGCTGAGCATGAACGTGAAATCCAAGGGGATTGTCATCATCATCAGCGATCTCATGGATGAGAGCCTGGACTTTCAGCGCGCGGTGGAACAAATCCGTTTCAGCGGTTCGGAGGTGATCGTGTTTCAGGTTTTGGATCCTTACGAAATCAAGTTCCCTCTGACAGGCACGGTCGAATTCCGTGGACTGGAAGGTCAGGCCACCCTGACCACCAGCCCGGCGGATTTGAAAAAAAGTTATCTGGAGGAGTTCGGGAAATTTCTCAAGGAAACACGTCTGGTCTGTGAACGATCCGCCAGTCATTACAGCCTGGTCGATACCTCGGTCTCGCTCGCGGAAAATCTGAGCGCGTATTTGGTCTTCCGTCATCAGGTGGGGAAAGGGCGTTGACATGGCTTTTCTTAATCCACTGATTCTTTTCGGATTGTTGGGAATCGGCATTCCCATTCTGATTCACCTTCTGAACAAAACGCGGGTGAAGCGGATCCGTTGGGCCGCCATGAAGTATCTCATGAATGCGGTTCAGAAGAACCAGCGTCGTTTGAAAGTGGAGGATCTGATTCTGCTTCTCCTGCGTTGTCTGCTGGTCATACTTTTGGTTCTGGCCTTTGCCCGTCTGGTCACGCCCAAGCCCTCAGAAGGGTTCAGCAGCGGAGACGGTCCGGTCGCGGCGGTCATCGTGTTGGATCAGTCTGCCAGCATGAGTCAGAGTGACGGGGCCACCACACGGATGCTGGAGGGGAAGGATGCGGCCAAGGGTATCCTGGAAAGTTTCCGGCCTGGTTCCTCCTGTGCGCTGCTCTTGGTCAGTGACACCGTCAACGCTCTGGTGCCCCAGCCCAGTCAGGACTTTGCTCTTTTGAAAAAATGGTGGATCTGGCCCAGCCCACGCAACGGGGCAGTGATCTTTTCCCGGCCATTCAATCCGCGGTTGAAGCACTTAAGCCGTTTGCGGGGCAACCCCGCCAGATTTATGTCATCACCGACAGTCAGGAATCGGCCTGGCGTCAGTTGGATAAAATCAAAAGCCTGCGGGAACAGACCGGGGGTGAAATTCTTTTCCGTTTTGTTTTGTTAGGTAAACAGGGGGAACCCAACACGGCGGTGACCCGGCTGAGTTATGAGGGATCGGTTCCTGCCCTGAACCAGCCCCTGCGTTGCCTGGTGGAAGTCAGCAATTTTTCCCCGACCCCCGCCGAATCGGTCAAGGTTACCCTGGCCGTTGATGCGGAGGCACCATCGGACGAAGCCTTCATTGACCGGATTGAGCCGGGGGACAAGCGCAGTGTGGTTCTTTTTGCCCGCTTCAAGGATCCCGGCTACCATTCCATCACGGCCGCCGTGCCGCCGGATCGTCTGCCTTTTGACAACACACGCTCTACGGCGGTGCAGGTTTTGGAGCAGACCCGGGTGTTGTTGATTGAAGGAAATCCAGCCACGCGGATCTCTGATGCGGATGGATTCTTTTTGGCCAATGCCTTGGTTCCGGTCCGGCCGGATCAGGCTTCCAAGTATTATTTGCAGATCACCCGCGGCACGCCAGCGGACCTGGAGAAACCCAGCCTGCCAGGATTCGATGCGGTCTTTGTTTTGAATGTTTCGGAATTATCAAAACGCGCCTCCCAGGCTTTGAAAACTTATGTCAGTGACGGAGGCGGTCTGGTCATTTTCCCCGGACCCAAACTCAACCGTAGAGCCTACAATGAGAATGCGGATTTGAAGGATCTGTTGCCCGCCCAATTCGGTGAAGTGGTGGAGGTGCCCGCCGCGCAAAAATTCATCACCCTGCAGGGGCAGGGCTACACGCATCCTTTGACGGTTCTTTGGAATGATCCCCAGGCAGGCAGCCTGGCTTCCGTTCGTTTCACCCGTTATCATCCCTTGTTGATTCCGAGCCCGGCAGCCGGGGAGTCGGGGGAAGCTCGGGAGTCCGGGGCCAAAACCTCCGCCACCCAAATCGTGGCTGCTTACTCGGACGGCAAGCCTGCCATTGTCGAGCGGCAGGTTGGCAAGGGGCGCGTGTATATGTTTGGCAGCAGTGCCACTTCTGCCTGGAATACGTTGCCCTTGCATCCTGCCTTTGTCCCGCTGGTGCAGCGCATGGTGGGCTATATCACCGGGAATGAACAGAATGACCTGGTGCTGCGCCCCGGCCAACCTTTCACGCGGGAGGTTTCGTTGGAATTTATCGGAAAGGATTTTTTTGTCATGCGTCCCGAGGAGAAGGCGCAGCGCCGTATTGCGGGTAAGGTGGATTTTATTGATAAAAAGCTTCCGTTCGTTACAGCGACACCGAGTTGTCCGGGA